>CAMWRL010000013.1 GCA_947176685.1 uncultured Ruminococcus sp.
TTTCAGAATAATTTCAATATTATCGGGGGATATTTTTTTATTTATCGTTAAACGATAAAAAATTATCGTTATTTATGCACAAGGGTACGTGCAGTCCGGAGTGATATTTTTGTGCAGACGCACAAATTTAATGATAAACGTTAAATTTCTATTGACAAACGTAAAACTTCCTGCTATAATATAAACATCAGCTGAGAACAAAATCTAAAACAGGAAAATGAGGTTATATTTATGAAAAATGATATTGTAGCAAAAATCCATTCTGTCGGCAAAGTGAGCCGTATCGTTGCAAAAATCGCAAAGGTTGTAGCACTTATCGGTGTAATTGCTTGTCTGATTGTGGGAATTATCGGGCTGTTTATTCCGAAAGATGCCATGCAGTTCAACGGTACAGCTTCGGGAAAACTTTCACTTAATACAAAGTTTGTGGAAGATGCCGACATTGATGAAGGCAATGATAAACACAGTTTTTTGGGGGCAGACTTTGAAATAAACGTCAAAGAATCAAGAGACAGTGATATTCAGCACGCTTACATTGAGGCTTCCGCAAGCAACGTAAACGGAAATATATTGAAAATTTTTGTATCTTCAGTAGGTTTTGTCGGAGCAATATTCAGCGGTCTGATATGGTTTGTAATGGTGTATGCAGTTAAACTTTCTAAAACTCTTGAAACGTGTAACTCACCGTTTGAGGAAGAAGTTCTTGCAGGTATGAAAAAATTAGGTGTTGCGCTTATACCTTTCGGTATTTTTACACTCGGAATATCTGGAATATCAGCAGTAGCATTGATTCTTATAATTATGGTTGTAATTCTGTTCATACACATTTTCAATTATGGTGCTGAGTTACAGCAGGAATCGGACGATACTGTATGAACGGGGGATTTTTATGGCGATAATTTCAAGACTTGACAGGGTTATGGCTGACAGGAAAATCTCTCTCAACGAATTAAGCGAGCGTGTCGGCGTAAGCAACGTAAATCTTTCCAAACTCAAAACCGGAAAAGTAAATGCTGTAAGGTTTTCGACACTCAACGCCATATGCCGTGAATTGAAGTGCCAGCCGGCGGACATTCTGGAATATGTGGAAGATACGGAATAATTCAAAAAAAACGGTATACTGTACCGTTTTTTTATTCGTCATAACAGACATTATAACAGTATACTTTTTGTAGGAAGTCACAAAAATTCTGCTTAATTTAAATAAAAACTTTTCTTTTCGCTGAATGTGTGCTATAATTATATCATTGTTATCCGGAGGTGATTTTTTTTGAGGAAACGTCTTTACATTTCAGACCTTGACGGGACTTTACTCAATAATAGTGCCGGACTTTCAGAATTTACCATTAAAACGGTCAACGCCCTTATTGAAAAGGGTATGTATTTTACCTTTGCAACGGCACGGTCTGTATATTCCGCAAAACCGCTTACTTCCGCACTTAATATAAGTGTGCCGTATGTACTTATGAACGGCGTAAGCATATACAATCCGGAAAATAACATATATATAAAAAATAATTATATACAGCCCGAAATATCTTATGAAATAATACGGGCGTTCAATGAAAATAATTTAAAATGTTTCATGTATAAGATATGTGACAATGTGCTTACGGCGTACTTCACAGAGATAACATCGCAGGTTATGCAGAGCTTTGCAGAGTCACGGAAAAATAATTATAATAAGCCTTTTGTGCAGTGCAGGGACTTTTCGGACGTTGCAGACGATAAAACGGTTTATTTTACGGTTACGGGGGAGTATGAAAAGATTCTGCCCGTTAAAAATATTATCCGGACTATAAAAGGCGTTAATTATGCTTTTTATCAGGATACCTACACAAAAAAATATTTTCTGGAAATATTTTCCGAAAGTGCGTCCAAAGCCAACGGAATAAAATATTTAAGGAATAAATATTCTTTTGATGAGGTTGTGTGTTTCGGGGACAACTTCAATGATATGGCTATGTTCGGGGAAGCCGATACAAAAATAGCCGTCAGGAATGCCGTTCCGGAACTGAAAGAAACGGCTGATTTTATAACGGCTGAAAATGACCGTGACGGCGTGGCAAAGTGGCTTTCCGAAAACTATGGGAGGTAATTTATGAACGGATTTTCATATAAAAATGTTTACGGAACTGATGAGTATAACAGATTTATTGATAAACAGCGTTATGTAACAGACGATAGATTTCTTTCTGAAACGGAAATTTATGAGTTGTCAGACGGTTTTTCCCTTGAAATCAGTACCTATGAGGAAGAACGGCAAAGTAAAAGTCATACAGTATTCATTGCTGTACAGAAAGCAGCTTTGAAAAATGCAGACAGTACAATATATGAATACTATTGTTTTTATGACCATACAAGACCGTTTACAGAAATTATACATCACAAAAACGGTCACAGATATTATCCGTTTCATATTGACCTGTACGGAATCAGTTTTCTTGATGTAGATACTATGGAAGTGTACAACTATATTCCCGAAGGCTATGAACATGATGATAAATATATGTGCGGAGAGTCCTTTATAATAACCGATATTCACTATGATAAGGAATCAAATCTAATTGCATACGGCGGTTGTTACTGGGCTGCTCCTTATGAAGTAATGGTGGGAGATTTTTCAGACCCTCTTAACTTCAATCCGCATCTTGTAAGTCTGCGTAATATTTTAGACCCCGAATATGATTATGATGATATTGATTTCAAGGAATGGAAAAATAACAGATTGTATGCTTTGTGCGACAGTGAAGAAAAATCTGTGAGCATTGAAGAACTCAGAAATATGATAAATGAATTGACTATGAAAGGAAAATAAAAAATGAAAAAGTTAATGCTTGGAAATGAAGCTTTTGCGAGAGGACTTTATGAGGCAGGGTGTAAGGTAGTATCAAGTTATCCCGGTACGCCGTCAACTGAAATAACCGAAGAAGTCGCTAAATATAATGAAGTTTACGCCGAATGGGCACCGAATGAAAAAGTAGCTCTGGAGGTTGCGTTAGGTGCGTCAATAGCAGGTGCAAGAAGTTTTTGTGGAATGAAGCACGTAGGACTGAATGTTGCGGCAGACCCTTTGTATACAGCGTCATACAGCGGTGTTAATGCAGGACTTGTAATAGCCGTTGCAGATGACCAGGGTATGCACTCATCGCAGAATGAACAGGACAGCCGTCATCACGCAATAGCTTCAAAAGTACCTATGCTTGAACCGTCCGACTCAGCAGAATGTAAAGACTTTGTAAAGCTTGCATTTGAGATTTCCGAAAATTTCGACACGCCCGTTATTGTGAGAATGTCAACAAGAGTTGCGCATTCCCAAAGCGTTGTTGCAGCCGAAGACCGTCAGGAACTTGAACTCAAAGAATATATAAAAACACCTCAGAAATACGTTATGATGCCGGCTTACGCAAAGGGCAGACACGTATTTGTAGAGGAACGCACAAATAAACTCACTGAATATGCTGAGACTTCACCGCTTAACCGTGTGGAGATTTCCGAAAATGCGGAGTTTGGCGTAATAACCAACGGTGCGGCTTACCAGTACACTAAGGAAGCGTTAGGCGATAAAGCGTCTGTTTTAAAAATAGGTATGGTAAATCCTATGCCGGTAAAGCTTATTCAGGACTTTGCCGCAAAGTACGAAAAAATTTACATAATTGAAGAACTTGACGGCATTATTGAACAGCACTGCCGCAATATAGGAGTGAATAACGTTCAGGGTAAGGAAATATTCGGATATATCGGAGAGATTCCGCAGTCAGTGATTGCTGAAAAGATTCTGGGCGAAAAGAAAGAGTTTGTTTCACTTGATGAGAATATTCCGGTAAGACCGCCTGTTATGTGTGCAGGCTGTCCGCACAGGGGACTTTTCTACTGTCTTAAAAAACTTGGTGTTACAGTTTCGGGCGATATAGGCTGTTATACTCTCGGAGCTGCCGCACCTCTCAACGCTATGGACACTACTATTTGTATGGGTGCTTCTATTTCCGGACTACACGGCTTCAATAAGGCAAGGGGCGCAGAATCCGAACACAAAAGCGTTGCAGTAATAGGTGACTCAACGTTTATGCACTCCGGAATGACGGGTCTTGTGAATATAGCTTATAATAACTCAAACTCAACTGTAATTATCCTTGATAATTCAATTACGGGAATGACGGGTCACCAGCAGAATCCCACCACCGGAAAAAATCTCAAGGGTGACCCTGCCGCCGCTGTAAACCTTGAAGAACTCTGTAAGGCTATAGGCATAAAGAGGGTACAAGTAGTTGACCCGTATCACCTTGCCGAAACCGAAAAGGCTATAAAGGAAGAACTTGCGGCAGATGAAGCGTCTGTTATTATTTCACGCCGTCCGTGTGCGCTGTTGAAATATGTTAAACATAATCCGCCGTTTGCAGTTGACAGCGAAAAGTGCGTAGGCTGTAAGGCTTGTATGAAACTGGGCTGTCCGGCAATTTCGGTAAAGGACAAAAAGGCAGTTATTGACCATACACAGTGCGTGGGCTGCGGAATATGTCAAGAACAGTGCAAATTTAATGCTATCAAATGATAAATGGAAATATTATTGAATTAAGTTATTCATGTTTCGGTGACAGTTCGTATTTTGTAATATGGTACGAGGACGAAAATAATGAAAATCGTGTATATAATTCCGGCGGAAAAGTTATATGTTTTCCGTCGGAGGAAAAAGCACAGCAAAATGCTGAAAAGTTTGGTATAACTGTAACGGGTACTTGTTTTTATGATATTGAACATCTTTTTTACTTGATTGAAACGCACTCAAAAGAAACAGACTGTAATTTTCTGATTGACTTCTGGAATCTTTTTTCTGATATAGCGTACTCTGTCGGAAAAGAGCTTGAACCCATAAAGACAAGGCGTATTAATCGATGTTATAATAAACTTTTCTGGGGACTGAATTTGCCTGCCGTTACTCCGGAGGGTTGCGAATATGAACCGATTTTCACGAAAAGGGAAAGAAAATTAATCAGGGAAATTATGCGTACTGGACTTGAAATCTTTGAAAAAAATTCTAAATGGGAGTAAAATATATGGCTAAAAATTATGACGGAATGTACAGCAGTTTTACAGAATGGCTTGATAATCTGCTTGAAAATAACGATATTCCAGCTGATACAAAGGCTTTTAATTTCAATCTCTATGATGAAGAAGGTGACGTTTTCGGCGTACAGCTTATAGCCTCGGACAGATTCGACCCAGATGGTGACGAGTGGGCTTGTTGTGAAATATGGTCTTCCGAAGAAGATGTTTTCTTTGTGGACGCTTCCGACGAGGACGACAAAAGTCCCGAAGCGTTTGAAAAATTCATAACTGACATAGTTTCTGATTATATCAGAACAGGCACATACGGTGATGTTCTTGGTTTTGTGCCGGTCGGTATCGGATTTGTTGACGGTGATTTAAATATTATTTTCATACCCGAAAATTAAGGAGTTTTATTATATGGAAACAAAATCAATTATGATAGTGGGCGTAGGCGGACAGGGTTCTTTGCTTGCGTCAAGAATTATAGGCAACGTGCTTTTATCGCAGGGATATGACGTTAAAGTCAGCGAAGTCCACGGAATGTCACAGCGTGGGGGTTCTGTTGTAACTTATGTAAAGTATGGCGAAAAAGTCTATTCCCCGATTGTTGAAAAAGGCGAAGCCGATATTATAATATCGTTCGAGATGCTCGAAACAGCAAGAGCATTGCCGTATCTGAAAAAGGGTGGTAAAATGATTACTTCCGTACAGCAGATAGACCCTATGCCCGTAATTACCGGAACGGCTGAATATCCCGACAACCTCGTTGAAAAACTGAAGTCGGCAGGTGCGGACGTTACAGCAGTGGACGCTCTCACGCTTGCGGAACAGGCAGGTACGGCAAAAGCTTCAAACGTTGTGCTTATGGGAGTGCTTGCGTCTAAAATGGATTTTCCCGAAGAAGTATGGCAGAATGCACTTGAACAGTGTGTACCGCCCAAATTTCTTGAACTGAATAAAAAAGCTTTTGCACTGGGCAGGAATGTATGAAAAAATTTTTCCTGATACTTTCAGCATTGATTATGATTGTATCAGTGGTATCATGCAAAAAAGAGGAGTATTCCGTTAGTGAACCGGATACTGATTATACCATAATTACAATGGACGATTTAAAAGCTATAAACGGCGATAATCTTGAAATAGAGTATGATTTTGGAAGAATAGAGACTATTGACGGCGAAATTGCATATTTTCCCGTAACCGACAAGGATAAGGCTTATGAGGCTTTTATGGGAATCGCTGAACTTCTTGGCATTGAGAATACAGAAGATTTTGTCTATAACGAAACCGCAAGCCACGAAAATCCCAACGGACTTAATGATTATTATTTTCAGCAGTATTACAAGGGCATTAAGATTTATGGTGCATATGTTCAGATAATTGTAAATCCACAGCACACGGAATGGACAAGTACATACAGTAGCTATATTCCGAATCTTGATATTGATACAGAGCCGAAAATTTCAGAAGAAGAAGCCATAAAACGTGCGGAATCAAAATATAATACAACAGTCAGTGGTAATCCTGAGCTTGTTATAAGCGACAGAGTACTTGCATGGGATATGGACTTATCAGGTTCAGATACATACAGAATCATTATGCGTGCCGACAATGGTACAATACTTTACGAAGAAGAAACGATTATTGATTAAAAATAATTGACGACAGTTGATTATAATTATATAAAAGGAGATGAAGCCAATGGAAAGATATTGGAATCAGGAAATCGAAACAATGTCCCGTGAGGATATGAAAAAGCTACAGGACGAAAGACTTGCGGCACAAGTGAAACACGTTTACGAAAATGTGGAGTATTACCGCAATCTTATGGACGAAAAGGGCGTTAAGCCTGAAGACGTCAAATCAACGGAGGATTTGCACAAACTGCCGTTTCTGTCAAAGGCTGACCTGCGTGACGCTTATCCATACGGACTTCTTGCAAAGCCGCTTTCTGAGTGCGTAAGAATACAGTCCACAAGCGGCACTACCGGCAGACGTGTTGTAGCATTCTACACACAGCACGACATTGATTTATGGGAAGACTGCTGCGCAAGAGCTATTACAGCGGCAGGCGGCACAAACGAGGACGTCTGTCAGGTGTGTTACGGCTACGGACTTTTTACAGGAGGTCCGGGTCTGAACGGCGGTTCACACAAAGTCGGCTGTCTGACATTGCCTATGTCGTCCGGCAACACAGAAAGACAGATACAGTTTATGCGTGACCTTGGTTCAACGATTCTTTGCTGTACGCCGTCCTATGCCGCATATATCGGTGAAACACTTCACGATATGGGCTACACTCCGGACGACATAAAGCTTAAAGCCGGTATTTTCGGTGCAGAGCCGTGGACTGAGGAAATGCGCCGTTCTATTGAAAATTCTCTCGGCATAAAGGCTTATGACATCTACGGACTTACCGAAACAAGCGGTCCCGGCGTATCATTCGAGTGTTCCGAACAGACCGGAATGCACATCAATGAAGACCATTTCATTCCGGAAATCATCAATCCCGATACAGGTGAAGTTTTACCCGAGGGCGAAGTTGGTGAACTTGTATTCACAAGCATCACTAAAGAAGCGTTTCCGCTGCTGAGATACCGTACCCGTGATTTGTGTGTGCTGTCTAGAAAGAAGTGTTCATGCGGACGCACACTCATCAAGATGTCCAAGCCTATGGGACGCAGTGATGATATGCTTATTATAAGAGGTGTAAACGTATTCCCGAGCCAGATTGAGACGGTGCTTATTGAGCAGGGTTATACACCGAACTATCTTATTGAAGTTGACCGTGTGAATAACTCCGACACTCTTGACATAAGCGTTGAAATGAATCCGGAACAGCTTTCGGACAAGGTAAAGGACATGCAGGACAAGGAAAGACAGCTTGCAGGAGCAATAAAGACAATGCTGGGAATCAGTCCGAAAGTACACCTTGTTTCGCCGAAGTCAATCGCCAGAAGCGAGGGTAAAGCTGTCCGTGTTATCGACAAGAGAAAATTACATGACTAAGGAGGTCATATTATGAAAGTAAAATTATTTTCTTCAAGTTTCCAGCCTGCGCAGGAAAAATATGAACGTTTCATAACGTTCGAGGACGAACTCAACGATTTCCTGTCTACTGTTGATGTTATCGACATCAAGTACAGTACAGCTGTCGGAATGTGTCACGATGCGCAGACCCACGTTAATGAGTATATGGAAGATTTTTCCGTACTCGTAATGTACAACGACAAAAAGTAAAGGAGCTATTTTATGGATTATTCCAACAAACCCAGTATGGAAATAACCCTTACTGACACAAAACCGTCAATTTTTGAAAGCAAGGTCGGCGGTATGGGATATATTCCACATGACGGAAACTTCCCGACAGACAGCAGAGGTAATCAGCTGAGACTTCTTGCGCAGATAAACTGTAAGGATATTCAGCTTGACGAGTTTCCAAAAAAGGGACTTTTGCAGTTCTGGCTTGCCGGTACTGACCTTTACGGCTGTGACTTTGAAAATCCGACAAAACAGGACGGTTTCAGGGTGATATACTATCCGGAAGTCGATACGACAGTTACAGAGGACGAAATAAAAAGCAAGCTTGTAAAGAATGAAACTGATGACGATGATTTTTATACGCCGGTATCTGCTGAATGTGGTATGACTTTTGAGCCGTCCGAGGACAGATATATTGACTATGACGCAATCGAGGACGACTATGACGAAGATGCCGACGAGGACGAAATCTACGATGACGAAAGATGGGAAGAAAATTTCTATTCCAAAGTAGGCGGTTATCCGACGTTTACACAGGGTGAATTTCGTAATGAAGAACAACTGGAAAAATATGATTTTCTGTTATTTCAGCTTGAATCGGATTATGAGAAAGTACTCTGGGGCGATATGGGTATAGGCAACTTCTTTATCAGCTCTGAAAAACTTAAAAAATTTGATTTCAGCGACGTCCTCTACAACTGGGACTGCGGTTAATTAAAATAAGGAGTAAAATGTCTCAAAGATGCTGGTATTATTCAGCTTACCGAAAATGACATTGCTGAAATGTGAACTTTGCACAAATCAGCCCTGTCTTTTTAAAAAATTTTTGAAATCGCTTGACAATGGCTGCAATATGTTGTATAATATATGTACAGTATTTTGTAATAAATTTTCCGTAGGAGTGATTGGCAATGAATATTATTGATAAATTCAACGACGCTCAGAGAGTTGTCGCTGAAAAATCAAAAACTGCCTCTGAAGTGAGCAACCTTAAAAGAAAAATTCTTTATGAGGAAGAAAGAATTGTGGAAATCTTTGCCGATATCGGCAAGAAATACTACAAGAACCCTAACGATGACCCCGCAGGCTTCAAGGTCCTTTGCGAAGATATTGATTCGAGAAGAAGAAGAATCAAGAGAATGAGATATGAACTCAACAATATCAGAGGTTATAAAATCTGTCCCAAGTGTGACGCTGAAGTAAATGACCGCTTCCAGTTCTGCGGTCGCTGCGGTGCAAGACTTCCTGAAGTCGATGATACCGATTTCACAGTATTTGAACCTAACGATTACAATGCAGAACAGCAGTAACAACGCTGACTCAAACACAAGATAAATTAACATTATATAGGCTGTCCTGATATAATCGGAACAGCCTGTTTTTTAGGATATTATGAAGCCTGTCCGCTGACCGTGAACTTCCGGTGTATAGTCCGGCAGAGATAGTACGCCGGTATGCACAGCAGAAACCAGTAACACGAAAACAACAAACATATCTGTCCGGAAACATTGAACGGCATTCCGGAGTAATCCCATACATTCCAGTGCATAATAATGTTGTCGAATACTCCGACTACAAATTCTACCGCCGTTATTATTACCGAACCTATGAAACAGCTTTTTATAAGAGTTATGGTTTTACGATTATTGACGGCATACAGTATTGTCAGTATCAGACCGCCGGTCAGGGACATAGTCCAATGAGTATATCCACGGCTGATTATTTCAATAAGGCTGTAGATAAAGTACCCCATCAGAAATGCAAAAAAATGCTGGGCGAATTTCATAATAAGACCTCATTTCGTTTTTTATGGTATTATATACAAATTGTACCGGAATTATACAGTTCCGGAAATATAGTTGAAAGGTGAATATTAATGCGTAAAAGCTGTATATTGATGCATATATCAAGTTTGCCGTCCGAATACGGTATAGGCAAAATGGGAAAACACGCTTTTGAATTTGTGGACTTCCTCAAAAAAAGCCGCACAAAATGCTGGCAGATACTTCCGTTGTCACCGACAAGCTACGGCGATTCTCCGTATCAGTCTTTTTCGGTAAACGCCGGAAACCCTTATTTCATAGACTTTGAAATACTTGAAGCTGACGGTCTGCTTGAAAGTCAAGAATATAATTCGATAAAATGGGAGAGTTCGCCCGACAAGGTGGACTATAGTATAATTTATGACCACTGTTTTGATGTGCTGAGAGTTGCACACTCACGTTTCAGACCGTCAAAATTTCCGGATTATAAGAAGTTCTGCGAAAAAAATAAATCGTGGCTTGAAGAATATGCTTTGTTTATGGCATTGAAGTTCAAAAATGACGGCAAAGCCTGGTATGAATGGGAAAACGATATTTCGCTTCATAAAACAAAAGCCGTTGCAGAAGCTAGGAGAGAACTAAAAAAAGATATTAATTTCTTTAAATTCGTGCAATTTGAGTTCAGCAGGCAGTGGACGGAACTCAAAAAATACGCCAATGACAACGGTATTGAAATTATCGGGGATATTCCGATTTATTGTGCGCTGGACAGCGTTGAGGCTTGGGCAGACCCTAAATTATTCTGGTTTGACAAAAATCATCGTCCTGTATCGGTTGCAGGCTGTCCGCCGGACGAATTTTCGCCTACAGGTCAGCTCTGGGGAAACCCTCTCTACAACTGGGACTACCATAAAAAAACCGGTTATGAATGGTGGATTGACCGTATCAGAAAAGCGTCCGAAATCTATGATATAGTCCGGATAGACCACTTCAGAGGATTTGAAAGTTATTATACTGTTCCGGAAGGCAGCGAAAACGCTATAGTCGGCGAATGGAAAAAAGGTCCTGACTATGAGCTTTTCAAAACAGCAGAGGAAAAAATTGGAAAACTCAATATTATTGCCGAAGATTTGGGCTTTATTACTCCGGAAGTCCGTCAGCTGCTTGACAACTGCGGCTACCCCGGAATGAAAGTCCTGCAATTCGGCTTTGACAACGGCGAAAATGAACATTTACCGCATAATTTTTCAAGTACCAACTGCTTCGCATATACAGGCACTCACGACAATGAAACACTTATAGGCTGGGTTGAATCAATGTCGCCGGAATCGCTGAAATTCGCTAAAAAATACCTCAACGTCAAAAAGAAAAAGGACATTCCGTATGCTGTAATCCGTGCGGCTTGGGGAAGCGTTGCGGAAGTTGCGGCGGCTCAGATGCAGGACTTCCTTGATGCAGACAGCAACGGAAGAATGAATACCCCGTCAGTTTTAGGCGGCAACTGGCAGTTCAGAACGAAAAAAAGCGATTTCACTCCCGAACTTGCTAAGAAAATAAAAAAACTTAACAAATTATACAACAGATAATGGAGGAAAATTAAAATGGACAAAAAAGTTCTTATTGAAAAATTTACAGGCAGACTTCCCAAAGATATAAAGTCCGCTACACCTCAGGAAATTCATAACGCACTTGGCGACACTGTTATGGAACTCTATTCCGACCGCTGGAATGCAAGCCGTCAGGAACATCTTTCTAAAAGGCGTGCCGCATATCTTTCAATGGAGTTTCTTGTCGGACGTGCTGTATATAATAATCTTCTCTGTCTCGGTATCTACAACGAAGTGCAGGAAGTTTTCGATGAACTGGGACTGTCTCTTGCCGACCTTGAAGTAATCGAAGATGCTGCTCTGGGCAACGGCGGTCTGGGCAGACTTGCGGCTTGTTTCCTTGACAGTGCGGCTTCACTTTCACTGCCGCTGGACGGTTACGGAATCCGTTATAAATACGGCATATTCAAACAGGCAATAGTTGACGGTTTCCAGAAAGAAGACATTGACGACTGGACTAAGTACGGCGACTGCTGGTCAAAGAGATGTGACGAAGATACAGTTTTAGTCAACTACAACGGACAGACTGTTAAAGCCGTTCCGTATGATATGCCTGTTTTTGGCTG
Source organism: uncultured Ruminococcus sp. (assembly GCA_947176685.1). Lineage (GTDB taxonomy): Bacteria > Bacillota > Clostridia > Oscillospirales > Ruminococcaceae > Ruminococcus. Next base: position 12,247 of record CAMWRL010000013.1, read on the forward strand.
TAAGACCGAAAACGTCGGTACACTCCGTCTGTGGCAGGCTGAACCCGTGAAAGAGTTTGATTTTGATACATTCAACAGACAGAATTATCTTGAAGCTTCAAAGGAAAAAATCTATGCCGAGGATATTTCCCGTGTTCTTTACCCGAACGACGATACTAACGAGGGTAAGAAACTCCGTCTGAAGCAGCAGTATTTTTTCAGCTGTGCGTCACTGACGGATATTCTGAAAAAACACAAGGCACGTTACGGCACTTTTGAAAACCTTGCTGACTGTATTTCCGTACAGCTTAACGACACTCACCCTGTTATTTCTATTCCGGAGCTTATCAGACAACTTGTTGACAACGAGGGATATACTTTTGACAAAGCCCTTGAAATCGCTAAAAAAGTATTCAACTACACAAACCACACCGTTATGCAGGAGGCACTGGAAAAATGGTGGATTGGTCTTGTTGAAGAAGTACTTCCGAGAATTTACAGCATAATCATCCAGATTAACGAAGCACTTATTGCTGAACTCTACAGCAGGGACGTTGACAAGAAGACTATCGGCGAAATGAAGATAATCAAAGGCGAACTCATTCATATGGCTGATATGGCTTGTTATGCTTCGAGCCACATTAACGGCGTTGCAGAAATTCATACTCAGATTCTCAAAGATACAGTACTTTCCAACTGGTACAACCTCTATCCGGAGCGTTTCCGCAACGAAACCAACGGAATTACCCAGAGAAGATGGCTCGCTCTTTGTAATATGGAACTCTCCTCGCTTATTACGGAACTTTTAGGCACTGACGAGTGGATTGTAAACCTTGATATGCTCAAAGACCTTGAAAAATACGCCAACAATGAAGAAATCCTGAATAAATTCATTTCAATCAAGCAGACAAAGAAAAATCAGCTTGCAGACTTTATCAGGGAACATGACGGCGTTGAAGTCAATCCGGAATCAATTTTTGATATTCAGATTAAGAGACTTCACGAATACAAGAGACAGCTTCTCAATGCATTCTCAATTCTGTGGATTTACTACGGCATAAAGGACGGCTCAATTAAGAACTTCACACCTACAACGTTTATTTTCGGTGCAAAGTCTGCCCCCGGTTACAGGCGTGCAAAGGCTATCATCAAGTATATCAATGAAATAGCCAATATAGTATCGTCCGACCCCGAAACAAAGGATTTACTGAAAGTTGTATTTGTACAGAACTATAACGTTTCGTATGCTGAAAAGCTCGTTGCAGGCGCAGACATTTCTGAACAGATTTCAACAGCAGGTACGGAAGCTTCCGGTACAGGCAACATGAAACTTATGCTTAACGGTGCTGTTACACTCGGCACTTATGACGGCGCAAATATCGAAATCGTTCAGGAAGCAGGCGAGGAAAATAACTATATCTTCGGTGCAAAGGTTGAGGAACTTGAAAAAATCGTTCCCGACTACGACAGCAGAAAGGTATTTGCATCAAACCCGATGATAAGAAAAGTTGTTTCCACACTGATAGACGGCACTGTATCAGACGGCGGCAGCGGTGATTTCCGTGAACTCTATACATCTCTTCTTGACGGTGCAAGCTGGCATAAACCTGACCATTATTATCTGCTTGGCGATATTGAAAGCTACGTTGAAACAAAACTGAAGTCCAACAGTGATTACAGTACTGAAAGACTTGCTTTTGCCAAGAAACAGTGGCTCAATATGTGCAATGCCGGAAAGTTCAGCTCCGACCGCACAATTGCTGACTATGCGGAAAATATCTGGAATATAAAATAATATATAATTCTCTCCTGTTTCCGGACAGGGGAGAATTTTAATATTTTTAAATATATTTACAATCAAACCGACTGTTGGATATAATTTTTATCCTTATAGCATATATAAAATTATTGGTCAATGTATATTTTGTTGGTAATTAGCGGCAATATTTTGGGCAATACGTAAAAATCGTCCGGAAAGTCTTTTAATAGATTGTTTTTTATGGTATAATAATATTTAGTACGTAAAACGATAATATCGGATTTACGGCAATAAATACAAGAGGGGTTATTATGAAAAAAAAGAAAATCATTACAATGACATTGGCTGTCGGCTTAAGTACTGCGGCTGTTATGAATAATAGTGTGAAAAATATCGTATCTTCAATAACTGACACAACAATTGTTCAGAAAATGGGTGATGTCAATAATGATGGATTTGTTGATGCTGTAGATGCAACCAGTATACTTATTGAGTATGCAAGCCTTTCGACAGACGGAAAAAGCACTTTCAGCGATGCGGAGAAAAAATCAGCCGATATAAACAATGATGGTATGATAGATGCTGTAGACGCTTCAAACGTGCTTACATATTATGCGTATGCTTCAACCGGCGGTCAGCTTTCTATGGAAGAATGGATTAATACAGGTCAGGATACATCAACTACAGTGACAACAACTACTACCACAAGTACTCAGTCCACAACAACAACAACTACTACAAGTACTCAGTCCACGACAATTACTACCACAGATACTCAGTCCACAACTACCACAAATACTCAAACTACAACAACTACTGAAACAACTACAACTGTTACGGTAGCAAATCCGGTAATTTCAGATATAAGGCTTACAAGATATGATATTGATATACCTGTAGGCGGTAAGGATATTTCGTATGTTGTTATGTATCCGGAAAACGCTCCTGACAAGAGTGAAATATGGACAACTTCTGATGAAAAGATTGCAACAGTGGACAGTCTGGGATATATTACGGGTATTTCAGAAGGAAGTTGTACAGTTACGGTGCAGAGCGCAAATAATCCGTCTGTAAAGGCTGAAATAAAGGTTACAGTACGTAAGGCAACCGACAGAGCAAAGGAAATAAAACTTTCAAAATACAATATGAATCTGTCAGTCGGCGGCAGAGATGCGGCAGAGGTTACTTTACTGCCTGAAAGCGTTGAAAATAAAAACCTTGTATGGGTAAGCTCGGATATGGGAATAGTCAATGTATCTCCGGACGGCATTGTTACCGGACTTTCAGAGGGTACTTGTATTGTAACAGTCACAAGCGTTGACAATCCGGAATTAAGTGCTGATATAAATGTTACAGTAGGCAGAAGTACAGGAGACAGAATAAATGAAATCCGTCTCTCAAAATACGAAATGAACATACCTGTCGGCGGAAAAGATATTTCGTATGTTACAATGCTTCCGGAGAGCGTTGCCAACAAGGACGAAATATGGACAACCTCCGATGAAAAAATCGCCACGGTTGACAGCTGGGGAAATGTTACGGGAGTTTCATCCGGAACATGTACAATAACCGTTACAAGTGTTGATAATCCGGAAATAAAAGCCGATATAAAAGTTACAGTAGGCAGCGAAAATTCAGAAAACAAAATAAGTGAAATCAGGCTTTCAAAGACAGAAATGAATATATCTGTTGGCGGAAAAGATATATCTTATGTTACAATGCTTCCGGAGAGCGTTGCAGACAAGGGCGAAATATGGACGACTTCTGACCCGAAAATCGCTACCGTTGACAGCTTGGGAAATGTTACGGGAGTTTCAGCCGGAACGTGTACAATAACAGTTACAAGTTCTAATAATACGGAAGTAAAAGCTGATATAAAGGTTAATGTTGCAAAACCGGCACATAATTTTCAGCAGATAAACGGTATTACATATATTGACGGAATTTTAGTCGCAAATAAGAGTTATTCACTTCCGTCAACCTACGACCCCGGTATGGACGCAACTACTATGACACAGTTCAGTTTGCTTTCCGCTGCCGCCTCAAAAGAAGGTCTGGATATATATCTTTCATCGGGCTACCGTTCATATTCATATCAGTCCGGAATATATAACAATTATGTTTCCTATTACGGAAAGGCTGTAGCAGATACATTTTCTGCCCGTGCCGGACATTCCGAACATCAGACCGGACTTGCAATAGACGTAAATTCCGCTGATGATTCATTTACAGATACTCCAGAATCCGCATGGCTTGCAGAACACGCACATGAATTTGGTTTTATAATCCGTTATCCGAAAGGCAAGGAAAATATCACAGGTTACAAATACGAACCGTGGCACATACGTTATTTAGGCGTGGAAAAGGCTGCTGACGTATACAACAGCGGTCTTTCTCTTGAGGAGTATTTGGGCATAGACTCATATTATCATTGATTAAATAATAAAAATTATTATCTATACCGCACATAATGCCTCCCTGAAACGTCATTAATAATGAAGAAGTAAACAGGGAGGAATTTTTTATGCTTAAAAAATTTATAATAGGAGTTTGTGCAGTTTTCCAGACAGCTAACTGCGTAATAAGTTTTCAATGCAGTGCTGCAAAGGGTGATATTAACGGAGACGGCTTTATTGACGCAGTTGACGCAACATCCGTACTTATGGAGTATGCAGGTCTTTCTACGACAGGGCAGGGGAATTTCACTGAAATACAGAATCAGTTGGCAGATGTTGACGGAAATAATTTAATAGATGCGGTTGACGCAACAGGTATTTTATCGTATTACGCATATACTTCAACGGGCGGAACTCTTGCATTTGAAGAATGGCTTTCGTGGAATAAAGCCCATGAGATTCAGCAAATTGACGGTCTGACGTATATTGACGGCATTCTGATAGCAAACAAGAGTTATTCACTTCCCGAAACCTACAACCCCGAAATGAATCCGGAAACACTCAGGCAGTTTGAAGTGATGCAGACTGCCGCCGCAAATGACGGAATAAATATATATTTTCTGGACGGCTACAGGTCTTACGACTACCAGAACCAAGTATATAATAATTTCGTCAACTGGTATGGTGTTGAAATGGCTGATATTTCCGCCGCCCGTGCCGGACATTCTGAACATCAAACCGGACTTGCAATAGATGTAAACACTGACGAATATATTTTTGAAGGTACTCCGGCAGCTTTATGGATTGAAAATCACGCCCACGAATATGGTTTTATAGTACGCTATCCAAAAGGCAAGGAAGATATAACTGGTTACAAATATGAACCTTGGCACATACGTTATTTAGGCGTGGAAAAGGCTGCTGACGTATACAACAGCTGTCTTACTCTGGAAGAATATCTCGGCATAGACTCATATTACCACTGAAAACAAAGGACTGCATAATGCAGTCCCTATTTTTTTATGCGATTTTTTCGACAGTGTAACCCATTTCGGCGAGCAGGTCATCAACGCCCTTGTCGCCGGCGTAGTGTGCAGAGCCTACCATAAACAGATAATTTTTACCGTCTTTCAGAAATTCCGAAGCTTTATCAGCCATACCCTTGTTGCGGTTATAAAGCATTATGTCCATATATTCCGCATAATCGTCTTTAAGGTCTTCCGGAAGTTCTTCCATTTCTTCAAGTTCTTCATCAAGCATTTCATCAATATTTCCTGTTGCCCAGCAGTTGTAAAGTTCGCCCAGCTGTTCGGCGTATTCGTCAATTTCATCAATATCGTCCATTATTTCTGACAACAGGTAATCAACAAGCTCATCGCTGTAACCGTCAATTGCGCCTGCCTGAATTTCAATAGTTTCAATATTTACGACTTCTTTTCCGTCATTTTTTGCATTTTCCACAAATGTGGAGTCGACTCCGGTCAGACTGAGGTTTTCCAGACGGAGCAGCATTACACTTGAAATCTGATTATACCAGTATCCTGCGGAAAACTGGTCTAACTCCTTGCTGTAAGCTCCGATTGATTCAAAATAGGCTTTGGATTTCTGGTAAGTTTCATCTGAGATATGGTCTGTAATAACAGAGCCGTCATCATAGAGGAAAAGCTGCTGATAAGCCATCATTGCACGGATGTCAGTCTGGATTTGTGAAGTGTCATACTCAACGGCTACACCGTCACTGTTTTCATAGATGTCCATTACATAGTCCGGAAAGTCCGTGAAAGTATTCGGCAGTATGTGGATAGTACCCATTATATAAATTTCGTTATTAGTTTCGGGGTCAGTGACCTTCCAGAGTGGAGGAGTTACTTCAGTAGAAGTTACATATTTTGTCAGGTCAGCCATAGTGCCGTATGCTGAAACTTTTGCATGAATTTCCGGTTCGGTAGTTTCTTCTGTTTCCTGTTCTGTTGTAGATTCGGATTCGGTCTGAGATTCTCCGGATTTTTCCTTTGAACCAGCGCATGACACGGCTGTTACACAAAGAAACGCCGCCAGAAATGCACATAAAATCTTTTTGTTTTTCATTTTTATACCTCTTTGTTTACATAATGCAGATATTATAGCACACTTTTCCGGAATTGTCAACGGTATTATTTCTTTTGAATAAACAACTTTTTCATCATACAAAGGTCGAAAACGTCAATAACATTATCCTTGTTTAAATCGCCTGATTTCCAGTTATCAAGAGTACCGTTTCCGATAAGCCAATTCTGCATTGTTACAAGGTCTGCAACAGTAAATTCATTATCAGCGTTCACATCTCCTGTAACAGTTTCACTGGTTTCTGAATAAATTCTTTCATACATTGTTGAAGCCCACAACTGGCGCATAGC
>CAMWRL010000014.1 GCA_947176685.1 uncultured Ruminococcus sp.
CCAATATATTATCCCATTGAGATTTTTTATGACCTTATGCCCGACATAAAATCCCATGCTGGTTATATTGACGGAAAATGCAATTATTTTTATCCGCATATATGTAACTTTGAAATAACATATAATTCCGAAACTGGTACTAAAATTAAACTCATCGGCGAAAGAAACTATATAAATGATAAAAGCGTTTCAGATATAGCCGCTATATCTTCCGACAAAAAGGAAGACGAATTTATAGAAATGGAAACAGATGATATTTTCAATAATGCAGATTATTATACTCTTGCTAAACGTGTTTCGGCAATGCCTTTTATATATTTCGATTACGGCAATGAAAACAAAAAAGATAAATCTGTTTTCTGTATACAAAACAGATATGCTTGGGACAACGCCGACGGAGCAATAACCGTTACCGGAAACGCCGAAAAAACAAATACTTTCTGTGGCGGAAGCAATATCAGCGGTGACCTTACAGAAAAGACTTGTGATATAGTTTTTTATACGCTTATCGAACCCACCGGCGACGGTCTGGCAGAAGTATATTATGACGCTAATTATAATAATCCATGTGATGTATTTATTCCGCCTGTATCAATGATACTTACCATAGAAAACGGACAGTTTATTCCCGATATTATGACAATCGGAGATGACTTTATGTCAGGCGATATGAATTTTGACTATGAAATAAACATTGCTGATGCTGTTCTTTTGCAGAAGTATATATTAGGTACAACTAAATTTACTTCAACACAATATGCCTGTGCTGATATGAATTTTGACGGAAATGTTGATATATTTGATATGGTTCTTGTCAGACAGGAAATTTTCGACTCTAAAAGGATTATCGTTGAACCTTTAGACACCATAAAATGAAAGGAGTTAAATTTATGAAAAAAATATTATCCGCTTTACTGTCAATGACGGTTGCCTTTGGTGCAGTGCCGGTTGTTTCAAACGCCGAAGATACCCAATATTCAGAACAGATTCCGCCGTCAGTTCAGCCCTATACCGTTGACGGAGACACTGTTGTTTTTGAGGGCGGCAAAGATTATGATTTCATAGTAAGCAGCTATTCAAAATTCACTTCCGAAAGAAAGGACAAATCATTTACATTCACACCGTCCTATAACAGCACTTCTTTTCTGATTTCAAGGGTCTATATCGCCGAAGAAATTATAAATTATTCTTTTGAATATAATGTACCTCTTGAAGCCCCATATAATCCGGAAGACACTACAACTGTTACCACTGCTGAATCCCACTGTCATTATTTTTATCCTGTGATTCAGAATTTTGCAGTAACATATAATATAAATATCGGTACACAGGTTGAATATATAGGCGAAAGGTCTTACAGAAACGAAACAAATATTAAAAAAATCACGTCCGGCAGTATGGGAGTGTGTTTCGACTATTTCGAGGATTACGACACGGACAAAATCTGCAACAGCGGTGATTACTATAGTTTAGCGTCACATATAGCTGATAATAATATGTTCTTTACATTCTTTGATTACGGCTATGAATACACTAAAAAAGACAAATCAGTTTTCTGTCTGAAAACTCCATACAGTATAGATGATGTGGAAAATTCATATATAGATGTTTCGGGAAATGCCATAATAGCAGACACTTTCCTCAGCGAAACCTATACTGACGGCAATCTTATTATCAGTGCTGATGATATGTTTTCATATACTACTATCGAACCCACAACCGACGGTTTTGTTGAAATATACTGTCCGGATATTATGCTTATGTCTTCAATAATACTTAACGTTGCCAATGGCAAGTTTATACCGAGTTACTCAACAATCGGCTGTGTACTTCCAGATTACGGCGACCTCAATATGGACAATTATATAAATATCGCCGATGCCGTTATATTCCAGAAGTATCTTTTCGGTCAGACAAAGCTTACAAATATACAGTCAAGCTGTGCTGACCTTAACTTTGACGGAATTATTGATATATTCGATATGGTGCTTATCAGACAAAAGATTATTGAAGACAATCATATCGGACTGATTCCCGAACCTTACGATACTATAAAATGAAAGGAGATAAATTTATGAAAAAATTTTTATCAGCTTTAATGTCAATGACAGTTGCTTTTGGTGCAATGCCTGTCATTTCAAATGCAGGAGGACATACACTGCCATATGAAAAGCCTGATACACTACCCTGTCGTGTATCAGATTCAGGCGATACGGTAATTTTTGACGGCGACAAGAGTTATGACTATATAATAAGTACAAACTCAAAGTTTACAACCGAAAGAAACAACGACTCAATTAAATTCACACCGGAGCAGGACGGAAAGTTCATTGTTTCAAGGGTATGGCTTGAGGAAAGTATTATAGATTATTCATTCAGTAGTGAATATGACCCCGAAACAGGTGAGACAATTTACATTAATGACCCTATCGAAACACACTGTCATTATTTCTATCCGCATATACAGAACTTTGAAATAACATATTATTCAGATACAGGTACTAAAATTGAGTTTTTAGGCGAAAGAACTTATTACAATGAACGTACTGTCGAAGAAATAAAAACACAACCTTCAGTGGTTTGTTATGACTATATGGAAATGGAAACATCAGATATTTTAGACCATTCAAGCTATTATGCTTTTGCGTCATGCCACCTGCTCGGCAATGATAATGGTGCATTTTTCACGTATTATGACTATGGCTGGAACGACGAAAAAGACAAGTCAATTTTCTGTATTGACACCGGATATTACGAAAATGAAAATGGTTATATACCTGTAAGCGTTTCCGGCAATGCTGAAATAACTAAAACACTTTATGGCGGAAGCTATATGGACGGCAATTTAGAAATTGCTACTTGTGATATGGTTCCCTATGTACTTATCGAACCCACCGCCGACGGTTTTGCGGAAATTTATTCATTTATTATCAGCCCGATGTCTTCAACTATATTTACCATTGAAAACGGAATGTTTACTGATAGATGTTCATTTGGTTGTGAGCTGCCCGAAGCCGGAGATCTGAATATTGATGGATATACAAGTATCGCCGACGCTGTTGTATTTCAGAAATATTTGTTTGGACAAATTAATCTTACAAGTATACAAGCTGAATGTGCAGACCTGAACTATGATGGAAGTGTTGATATATTTGATATGGTTCTTATCAGACAGAAAATTATTGAAGATAATCATCTGGGTTTAATTCCTGAACCTATTGACACTATCCAATATTCAGGAGAGGAATGCGGAAAAAATCCAAACGCCTGATTACAAAAAAACTATTGACAAGTAAAAAACAATGTGATATAATGAATTTATCTTCAGGGCAGGGCGGAAGTCCCTACCGGCAGTTAAAGTCTGCGAGCCTATGGGCTGATTCGGTGAAACTCCGAAACCGACGGTTACAGTCCGGATAAGAGAAGATATTTTTACGTTATATCTATGCCCCGAAATATATGCTTTTCGGGGTATTTTTTTGGAGGTTTCTATGAACCACGAAGATTATATGCAGACCGCACTTGACCTTGCGGAAAAAGGTATGGGCTATACTTCCCCCAACCCTATGGTAGGCGCAGTCATCGTTAAGAACGGCGAGATTATCGGCAAAGGTTATCACCGTAAATATGGCGAACTCCACGCCGAAAGAAATGCTTTTGCAGACTGTCACGAAGACTGCTCGGGTGCTGACCTTTATGTTACTCTCGAACCCTGCTGTCATCACGGTAAAACTCCACCGTGTACCGACATTATTATCCAGAAAAATATTAAACGTGTTTTTATAGGTTCGTCAGACCCTAACCCCAAAGTTGCCGGAAAAGGCGTATCAATACTCAGAGAACACGGAATTGAAGTCATTGAGGGCGTTCTAAAAGACAAGTGCGACCGCCTTAATGAGATATTCTTCCACTACATCACTACCAAAAAACCTTTCGTTACTATGAAGTACGCTATGACTATGGATGGCAAAATAGCTTGCCGGACGGGTAAATCAAAATGGATTACCGCTGAAACCGCACGGCAGTACGTTCAGTATGAACGTCTGAGACATTCGGCTATAATGGTAGGCGTAGGAACGGTTATAGCTGACAATCCTCTGCTGACCTGCCGTCTGGAAAACGGTCGCAATCCTGTGCGTATAATATGCGACACCAATTTAAGAACTCCGCTTGATTCGGAGATAGTGAAAACTGCAAGGGATATTCCGACTATTATAGCTGTCTGCTCGGACGATACGGAAAAAATCAGTCAGTATGAAAATTATGGCTGTCGTGTAATGACGGTCAGAGAATCCGGAGGACATACAGATTTGAATGACCTTATGGATAAACTCGGTGCGGACGGTATTGACAGTATTCTGATTGAGGGCGGCGGCGAACTTAATTATTCCGCACTCCGGTCGGGTATAGTCAATAAAGTTCAGGCTTACATTGCCCCGAAAGTCTTCGGCGGTCGTGACGCTAAAACAGCAGTCTGTGGACTGGGCGTTGAATGTCCCGATGAAGCATTTGTGCTGGAACATACCGCTATAAGACGTATCGGTGACGACTTCCTTATAGAAAGCTGGGTGAAATGATGTTCACCGGAATAATCGAAGAAGTAGGAACGGTTGAGGAAATACGCCATAACGGAAACAGTTCGTTTATAAAGATACGGGCTGAAAAAATCTTTTCCGATATGCATACCGGAGACAGTATCGCAGTCAACGGCGTATGTCTTACGGTAACGGAATACAGCGGCAATGTGTTCCGTGCAGACGTTATGAACGAAACTTTAAAGCGTTCGTCACTGGGCATTCTTAAAACAGGCAGTCCGGTAAATCTTGAACGTGCTATGTCTGCCGGAGGACGTTTCGGCGGTCATATAGTTTCCGGACATATTGACGGTACAGGCGTTATCTCCGGTATCAGAAATGACGGCATAGCTGTATGGTATACTGTTTCCGCAAGTCCGGACATAATGCATTATATCATTGAAAAAGGTTCAATAGCAATTGACGGCATAAGCCTTACTGTAGCCGGAGTAACGGACAATAATTTCAGTGTATCAGTAATTCCGCACACCGCTGAAAAGACTGTACTTTCATATAAAAAGACCGGAGATATAGTCAATCTCGAAAACGATATAGTCGGAAAGTATATCGAAAAATTCACCCGTCCGGAAAACAGCAAAAGCAGTATTTCAATGGACTTTCTTTCAGAAAACGGATTTATATAATACGGAGGTTTTTAAATGGACATTGACGAAATCGTAAGATATATCCGTGTCGGGTCGGGATATGTTGAAGTTTCAAGGGACTATCTCCCAGAATACAAGGGACTTTGCAGGCGTACTTTCATTCGTGAAAACGAAATTCAGATTGACTTCTGCACTGCCTATGACATCGAACTCAACGAGGGCGAATCTACTTTTTATTTCGGTTATGATACTTTTGAAGATGTCATAAAAGCGGCTGAAAGTTTCCTGAAAAGTCCCGTTTCTGAATGGACTAATTACAACCGTACCTGGAATGAGTGGTATTTTCCTGAACCTGATAAAAACGCCTATATAAAATTAATGAAAGACTTGCAAGAACGCAGGCTGATTTTTCCGGAAAACTTCAACTATATTCGTATTTGTGATATTTATGAAACAGGAGTATTTATTGGAAAAATAAGTCCTGATAACTTTGATGTTGACAGAGATATTATAGAATATATATGTTCACTTGACAGAGATTTTAAAAAATATTAAAGGAGGATTTCAATGTTTGAATACAATACCGTAGATGAAGCTGTACAGGCTCTCCGCAACGGCGAGATTATTCTTGTCACTGATGACGAAAACAGGGAAAATGAAGCCGATATGATTTGTGCGGCTGAGTTCGCAACTACCGAAAACGTCAACTTTATGGCTACTCACGCCAAAGGACTTATCTGTATGCCTATGAGCAGGGAGCTTTGCCGGAAACTATCTCTTTCGCAGATGGTAAACGAAAATACCGACAACCATTGTACGGCTTTCACAGTCTCCATAGACCACGTTGATACTACTACCGGAATTTCCGCAGAAGAAAGAGGTCTGACCGCACGTATGGCAGTTTCCGATAACGCCAAGCCAGAAGATTTCCGCCGTCCGGGGCATATGTTTCCCCTTACCGCCAAAGACAACGGCGTTTTGGAAAGGGACGGTCATACCGAAGCTACAGTTGACCTTATGAGAATCGCAGGACTTAAAGAATGCGGTCTCTGCTGTGAGGTTATGAAAGCTGACGGCACTATGATGCGTGCCGGAGAGGTTCAGGAAAAAGCCAAGGAATGGGGATTCAAATTCATAACCATTCAGGCTATAAAGGACTACAGGAAATGCAATGATATACTTGTCGAACGTGTTGCCGATACAAAACTTCCCACAAAATATGGTATATTCCGTGCCATAGGCTTTATAAACAGGCTGAACGGTGAACATCACGTTGCACTTGTAAAAGGTGAAATTGGTGACGGTCAGGACGTTTTGTGCCGTGTACACTCCGAATGCCTTACCGGTGACGCTTTCGGCTCTCTCAGATGCGACTGCGGTCAACAGTTTGCGTCCGCAATGACCCAGATTGAAAAAGAGGGTCGGGGTATACTTCTTTATATGCGTCAGGAGGGTCGTGGAATAGGTCTTATAAATAAACTCCGTGCTTATGAGTTGCAGGAAAAGGGTATGGATACTCTTGAAGCAAATCTTGCTTTAGGCTTTCCGGGCGATATGAGGGAGTATTATATCGGTGCGCAGATTCTCAGGGAACTTGGCTGTAAAACACTCCGTCTTTTGACCAATAACCCCGATAAAGTCTATGGATTAAGCGGTTTCGGACTTGAAATAAAGGAGCGTGTACCGATTCAGATGCAGGCTACTGACTATGATTTATTCTACCTCAGAACCAAAAAGGATAGAATGGGTCATATCCTTGACTACTGAGAAAGGATAATATTATGGGGTGGTTTTTGAAGTTATCAGCATAATAATGCTGGTTCTGACTGTTGGCTTATTCATATGGCATATTACAAGAATTATTATAAAGTCCCGATATATTAAAAATACCGGAAACACAATCAGGCTGAAAAATAAAACATTCAATGCAAACTATATATGGATTCTTCTTGTACCGTTGAATCTGCTGAATATTCATTCGCAGATAGAAAAATCTTCCGCACAAGGCAATCCGTCAAGGGAAAGATGCTATGTATATCTGGGAATATGCTATATTATACTATTGATTTTATTTGTTATAATCTATGTTTCCGGAAGATATTCATATATCTCTGAAAACTGTTTCATAAGCATTGATTTCAATAAAATCAGCCTTGACAACAGTGAATTGACATACAGAACAGACGGCGATATTCTTGAACTATACTATAAGAAAAAAACAGTGCCTTTCAAGTATCGTATAGTCGGGAATAAATATGAACTTGCTGAAATGCTTGACAGAAACTATCAGCAACACTAAACTATAAGGAGAAAAATATCATGAAAATCTATGAAGGAAAACTTGTTGCGGAAAGCACAAGAATTGGTATTGTCGTTGCAAGGTTCAACGAATTTATTACATCTAAGCTTCTCGGAGGTGCTGTCGACACTCTCAAAAGACACGGAGTTTCCGAAGATATGATTGACACTGCATGGGTTCCGGGAGCTTTTGAAATTCCGCTTATCGCAAAGAAAATGGCAGACTCCGGAAAGTACGATGCAGTAATCTGTCTCGGTGCAATAATAAGGGGTTCAACGTCTCATTACGACCTCGTATGCAACGAAGCCGCCAAAGGTATTGCGCAGGTTTCACTCAACAGCAATGTTCCGGTAATGTTCGGGGTAATCACTACCGAAAACATAGAACAGGCTATTGAACGTGCAGGTTCAAAAGCCGGCAACAAGGGCAGTGAATGCGCTGAGGGTGCTATTGAAATGATTAACCTTATCAGAGAAATTGACCGAAATGACTAATCTTATTTTTGACTATGATGGCACTGTCCATAACTCAATGAAGACTTACGCTCCGGCTTTTCGTAGCACCTGCCGCTGGCTCTATGAAAACGGCTATACTCCGGAACTGAAAGAATATTCTGACAAACAGATAAGTTACTGGTTGGGTTTCAACTCGACTGATATGTGGCAGATGTTTATGCCGGAACTGCCTTTTGAAGTCCGTGAGACTGCCCGTAAAATGTTGGGCAGGGATATGGGCGAAAGAATTGATAACGGTGAAGGTGCATTATTTGACGGTGCTGAAGAAACGCTGTCCCTGCTCAGAAATCAGGGGTATAACCTTATTTTTCTGAGTAACTGCCGTGTCCACTATATGGAAAGGCATAAGAGAGTTTTCGGACTGGACAGGTTTTTCAATCGCTTCTGCTGCTGCGAGGACTTCGGATTTATACCTAAATATGAAATCTTCCGTCAGATAAAAGACGATTCCGGAAAATTCATAGTTATCGGGGACAGATTCCACGATATTGAAACAGCCACGAAAAATAATCTCCGTTCAATCGGGTGCGGATATGGCTACGGCTCTCCGGAAGAGTTAGCCAATGCCGATATTATAGTTGACGATATACGGGAGATTCCGGACGCTGTAAAGTCGCTTGAATAAAAAAAACGGACGTTTAAATACGGGTACTTATAAAGAAGTTTTCGCCATAGCACTTATGATTTTCAGTCAAAAGTGCTATGCACGCAAATCAATTTTGTTGATTAAATAATTTACTCTTTGACATTTAACATCATTTTTGATGATTTTAATATCTTTTCAAGTGATTTTCGTGCTTTCAAAATGCCAAAAGTATCAACAAAGCTCATGTAAAATTGCTGAAATTTTGAAAATTGATTTGCATGTAGTGTTCTTGGACTTATAATCAAAAATACTATGGCTGAAAATTTTTATATGAGTATCGACCTTAAAGAGTCAGGGGATTTTTATGTTATCTGTAGAGTTCTTTTATGTACTGAGCAATCCAAAAAGTCAAGGCAATATTGAATCAGAAACCGGAATTTTGTTAAATTAACGGTTTGTGTTTACATTTCCGGCGAAAAGTGGTATACTTATAGTAAATAATGTAACAGGGGGAGTATTTTTGTTTGCAAAAGTTTCAAGTTTAGGTCTTTCCGGTATAAACGCTTTTCCGGTAGACGTGGAAGTCGATATAAGGCAGGGCAGTCCGTACTTTGATATCGGCGGACTTCCTGACACTTCTGTAAGGGAAAGCAGAGAACGTATACGTTCAGCGTTGTATGCGTGCGGAATAAAATTCCCGATAGCTTCGGTAATGGTAAACCTTGCTCCGGCGGCTACCAGAAAAAGCGGTTCAGTATATGATATGGCTATTTTTATGGCAGTTCTGAGTGCGGCGGGGCTTATAGAGGAAGTTCAGGAAGATTGTGCGTTTGTAGGGGAGATTTCCCTCAACGGAAATATAAGGGGTATTAATGGCGTTCTGCCAATGGTAATGCTCGCAAAGGAAAAAAATATACATAAAGTTTTTGTGCCTTACGACAACTCCCGAGAAGCTTCCGTAATTGACGGAATAGAAGTCTATGCCGTCAGAAATGCCAATGAACTTATAGAGCATTTTCGGAGTATAAAAAAGTTGTCACCGTGCGAAAGATACATACCGTTTTGTGAGGAATATAATTATCCGTTTGACTTTTCGGAAGTCAAGGGACAGCAGTCCGCTAAAAAGGCGTTGGAAATTGCGGCGGCAGGAGGTCACAATGTAATGCTGATAGGCAATCCGGGCTGCGGCAAGAGTATGCTTGCAAAACGTATGCCGTCAATACTTCCGCCGCTGGAGTTCGGCGAGGCTCTGGAAACTACAAAAATTCATTCCATTGTAGGTTTAGTAACGCCCGAAATGCCAATAATAACTAAAAGACCATTCCGTTCACCGCATCACACGACTTCGGCGGCTGGAATAGTCGGCGGCGGTGTGGTTCTGCGTCCCGGTGAAATCTCTCTTGCACATAATGGAGTTCTTTTTCTTGATGAAATGGCAGAGTTCAGCAGGAAAACCCTTGACAATATGCGTCAGCCGCTTGAGGACGGAATAATAAACGTTTCAAGAGTAAGCGGAAGTTGTTCATATCCGTGTGATATAATTTTCATAGGAGCTATGAACCCTTGTCCGTGCGGCTACTATGGAAGTACTCAAAGGGAATGCCGCTGTGGTGCAAAGAGAATAGAAAATTACCGTTCAAAAGTTTCCGGACCTTTGCTTGACAGAATCGATTTACAGATAGAAGTAGCTCCGATAGACTTTCGGGAAATGACTTCCGATGTACAGGAGGAGTCTTCCGTTGACATAAGAAAGAGAGTTATTACAGCAAGGCAGATTCAGAAAGAGCGTTTCAGAGGTACGGCAACAAAATGCAACGCCCTTATGACAAAGGCTCAGATGAATGAATTCTGTCACCTTGACGAAGAATCAAAGGAATATATGGAAACGGCTTTCAGGAGCATGGGAATGAGTGGAAGGTCACATGATAGTATTCTGAAAGTTTCAAGAACTATCGCAGACCTTGACGGAAGCGCAGATATACTCAAAAAACATATTTCACTGGCGGTACGGTACAAGAATCTTGACCGTAAACCATTATAAGAAAAGTTCAGAATAAAAGGAGAATGAAATGAAATCGGCTTTTAAAAATCTATCGGACAACAAGCATAGTGTTGACATAGGACTGCTTATTGCTGTTATGATATGTTCAGTAATAAGTATACTGTTGATTTATTCAATAAGCAAAAGCGGCATAAGTGCCGGCGAAGGTGTAGGGGACAGTTATTGGCGTACTCAGCTTTTTTCAACGATACTGGGTATAGGTGTGGCAATATTATTGTCGTTTGTAGATTACCGGAAACTTGTTAAATTATGGTTCATATATACACCGATAGCTATTGCACTGGTAGGACTGACGTTTACTTCACTTGGTTATCAGAGAGAGGGTGCGGACGACAAGGCGTGGTTGCAGTTAGGTTCATTCCAGTTTCAGCCGTCCGAAATCCTTAAAATAGTTTTTATACTGACATTTGCGTATCATCTGTCACGGGACGAGGAAGATATGAATAAACCTTTGCATATGTTGTTGTTGTGCCTGCATGCTGCTGTACCTTTGGCGATTGTCGGAAAACAGGGAGATTATGGAACTGCCATAGTATTTGCCATAATGTTTGTGTTTATGATATGCTCCGCAAGAATTTCTTGGAAATACGTTGTTATAGCACCGTTCATTGCTGCTGCCGGAGTTGCTGCAATGTGGTTTTTTGCACTGAGCGACTTCCATAAAAAAAGAATACTGATACTTTTCCATCCCGGAACAGACCCCGATTATATCGAATATCAGCAGGACTTGGGATTGTCGGCGTTGCAGTCCGGCGGAGTTTTCGGAAAAGGTCTTTTAGCTGACCCCGATGAATATATATATGTTCCGGAAATCCACAATGATTTTATTTTCGCATATGCCGGACAGGTATTCGGATTTGTGGGAACTGTCGGAATCCTTATAATACTTGCATACATCTGTCTGAAGACATTCGCCAACAGCCGCATTTCCCGTGACCGTCTGGGACGTTTCATATGTATGGGTGCTTTCGGAATGATTTTCGCCCATTGTGTTATGAACATAGGTATGGTACTGAAAACTGCTCCCGTAATCGGTGTGCCGCTGCCTTTTATGAGTGCGGGCGGTACTGCAATGGTGAGTATGTATGCAGTTATCGGAATAGTCCTCAGTACGTACAGCCATAGGGCGGTAACTTATAACGTTTTCTATGACGAGGACTGATAATAAAAAACTCTCCGTTTTTTGAATCGGAGAGTTTTTGTTTTCAGTCAAGAAGACTGTTCATTTTTTCGGAGGTTATCGGGAGGTCGGAAACTGATAATTTTTTCAGGTCAATCAGCTGTATAGCCAGAGCGTCAGCCGGAGTAATTCCGTTGCCGTTGTCAACAATATCTGCGTTGGCAATAGCCTGTTCGGACAGTTTGTAATCATCGGGATTTGAGAGGGACTGCATTATAATTACAGCATCAGCAAGGCTTATTTTATCGTCGCCGTTTGCATCGCCGGACAACTTCGGAGCAATATTTGTTGCAGTAGTTGTGGTTGCAGTAGTTGTTGCAGTAGTTGTAGTTGCAGTAGTTGTTTTAGTGGTTGTAGTTGCGGTAGTAGTTGCAGAAGGTAATTCAATCTTTATGAAGCCACCGCAGATACCACGAGTAAATGCATAAGCCTGCATAAGCTGACCTTCTTCATTATTTTGTAAATTTGTGAAAATATCATTGCTGTCATATTCAATTTCAATCGGGAATTCTTCACCGCCCCTGATATCTTCCGGGAGTTTGAAATTCAGCGTCCACATAGTACCGTCCAAGCCATAATCATCACTGCCTGCTGTTGCAAGAAATATACCATTATCGTTGTTTTCATAGTCTCCTTTGAGATATTCAATAGCATCGCCTGTCTGTACATCAGGTCTTCCTGTGCTGGTTGTATTGAGTATAAGAGAGGGGTCCCATTTTACATGTAAACCTGTTGAACAATAAGCTTGCTCTGCACTGCGTATTCTTATGTCAACAGAAACTGTTCCAGATATAAGAGCCTCCTCTAAAGAAAGACTTACACAATCGATGGTAATCGTAGGCTTATATTTTGAATTTTTAATTTCTTCGTCAGAAAAGTCGGCTATGATATTTGAATGACTGATGTAATCGGAAATTAATGAAATAGTTTTCTGATAGTCATATCCGGTAGACAAAAAAGAGTATAATTTTAAAATAATGCTTGCATCAATAGAATTGACAGCACCGTCTTTATTTACATCTGCTTTGTCTTCATCGAAGGACTCGAAAGAGTAATCACTGCCTGTCGACATATAGGAGTATGCAGAAAGTATAAGGCTTGCATCAACTGCATCTGCAAAGCCGTCTCCATTGACATCAAATTGTAAAAGAGTTTCATATTCTTCAGCAGCGTTAGTGTTTCCATTGAAACATGGTACACTTCCGCACATAATTGTTGCTGACAGTATACCGGCTAAAAGTTTATTTTTCATAATAAAAAAATCCCCCTTAAAAAAATATTGTAATGCTATTATAATATAAAGTCCTTCAAAATTCAACAGATACAGGAAAATATTTACAATTCAAACAATATATAGTATAACAATTTATGCATAACAAACAAAGTCTGCCGTATCAGTGTACAGCAGACTTTTTGTAGGTGTATTACTGGATTTTTTCAATATCAGCGGAAGTTATAGGGAGGTCGGAAACTGATATTTTTTTCAGGTCAATCATCTGTATAGCCAGAGCGTCAGCCGGACTAATTCCGCTACCGGAATCAACAACATCTGCGTTGATAACACCCTGTTCGGACAGTTTGTAATCATCGGGATTTGCAAGAGACTGCATTATAAGTACAGCATCAGCAAGGCTTACTTTACCGTCAATGTTTACATCGCCCATTGATTCGGATACGGATATACCGCCTGTTACAGTGGTTGTGGTAGTTATGGTAGTTGTAGTTGTTCCGGTAGTTTTTCCGGTTGTTGTGGTTTTCGGAGTGTCTTCGCCGCCGCTGAACGAATAGAGGTCTTCGGGAAGTTCTTCAAGGTTGATACAGTAATCGCTTGCTATAAGTTCCTTGACAGTTTCAGGATTATTATAATTATCACCTGAAATAAAGTTATCCTGACCGTTATCATACCATGTGCAGAAATAAAGCCATGAAGCCTTTTCTACCGTCATATTTGCAAGACTCGGAATAGTACTGTTTTCCATAACAGCAGCCATTTTATTATTCTTTACATAGTCAACGAGCGACCAGTAAACGTTACTGTTGCAGTCTTCATTAGGACCGCTGGTGAGACCGTCATGACGGTTATAGACTGTATCATACTTGTCAAAGCCCACGATGTCAACATACTCATCGCCGACATACCATTCAGCCGATTCGTCAGACCATGCGTAAAGATTCTGGAGCCAGATAATATTATGAAGACCATACTCGTCAGTCAGCTTGTTATAAAGATATTTCCAGAGTTCCTTGTAATCCTTTGCGCCGTCCTGCGCCCACCAGAACCATGCTCCCGAACCGTCAGCACCGCCGTTGCCCTCTGCTTCGTGGAACGGGCGGAACATTATCGGAACATTATTTTCCTGAAGTATAAGAAACTGCTCTGCCAAATCCGCAATGGCAAGATTGAGGTAATCGTTTTCTTTTGTACCTTCTTTTACGGCGTTTGCAATCTTGAACTGTGAGTTGTTTTTATATGAACATTTAGACCAGTCAACCGCTTCACCTAATTCATAATTATCGAAGTCTGTCGGCAGATTAATATGCCAGCTTGCTGTTATAATACCGTTTCTGTTCTTTACCCAGTCTATAGCACGTTCCGTTGAACCGTCGTCCCAGCCGTAAAGCGGATTGTAATTCATGAAATCGAAACCTCTGATAGCAGGGTAATAACCGGCTGTTTCTTTGATATAGTCAAATTCCTGGTCGTAGTAATCATATTTATAATTACGGTTCTGTTCGTCATAGGTATATGTTCTCTTGTCATCGGAGCAGTGCCAGTAAAATTTATTTCCGTCCTTGTCAAAAGCTTCACTGTCCCTGTCAATTACATATTCATTTCCTTTGCCGTCAACGCATTTATCTGAGCCGGCATCATAGCGGATATCAGTTGAAACGCTGTGACCGCCGCCGTAGATTTCCTGCTGACCGGAAAGAATGCCTTTTCCGTAAACACTATGGAGATACTTCATAAGAGCCTTTGTTTCGGGAGTAGCGTTAGGGTCGCATGGAACGCCTGAAGCCTTTGTGATGTCAGGAAAAACAGCGTCAGAAACGGTAACGGTATCAATAGCCATGTAGCCGTATTTGTTGAGGAAAGAAATTTCGTTTTCTCCCTTTCTGAGGCGTACAACGCCAAAATCAATATCAGTCCATTCCTTGTAATAAGGTACAGTCTTTGAATATTCAACACCGTTTATAGCAACTGTCTGCAAACGTCCTTCTTCACTGAGAATCTGTGCGCCTCTTACGGTAATCTGATACATGCCGTCTTCCGGAACGGTTACTTTGAAGCTGAGTGCATCACTTGTCAGATAAGTGAAACCTTTTCCACTGTATCCGTCAATTTTATTTTCATAAATTGATTCCCAAAGCGTTGCACCCTCCAAATCTTCTCCCTCGATAGTGTAGGGGAATTTTGTTGTTTCGGACTTTGTGGGGTCCTTTTCAGCGTATGCCGGAAGCACTGATGTTATTGCAACTGCTGACATTGCGGCAGCCGCAACAAGCGAAAATGCTTTTTTGAATTTACCTTTCATAATAGTCTCCTCCATATATAAATTAAGAAATGATGCTGAATTTATTATAGCATTTAATTTGTATTATGTCAATGGTTACAATAAAAAGTCCGTGAATACTGTGAAAGCATTCACGGAACGGAAGTTACTGATTGGCGAGGATATTTATAATTCCCTGATAGAGGTACGCCGATTCGCTGGAAAAATTAAAGCCATAGTCATTAGGATTCTGCATCTGCATTACTACTATATAAGAACCGTTTTCATGATAATTTCTGTAGTCGTCATATATCGGGAAATTTTCCGTATTATCATTGACGTTTTTCATACAGCCTGTTATGTAAAGTATATCTGAACCGCCTGTTTCAGCAGTACCGGTCTTTGCATAGAAAGTATAGTTTTCGCCGGCGTATATTCCCAAATCTGAACCTACTCCCCACATACCGTCAAGAATATTCTGCCTGCAATTTTCGGGAACAGAAGCTATGATTTCATACGGCTGCGAACCCTCCAGAAGTACGGCGTTTGCACCGCTTGAATCGATTACGTTTTTCAGCATAAACGGTCTTACCATATCACTGAAAATAGCTTCGCGGCAGAGGGCGGCAAGAAACATCGGGCTTGTACGTACATAAGCCTGTCCGAATGCGCTTCGGTGCAGGTCGTCAAGACAGGTAATTTCCATACTGCTTTCAATCGTGCCGAAGTCACATTCTATATCGCAGCCGTCACCGAAATGGAATATTTCCCGCAAATCATTACGGGCAGTTTCCTCGCCCAATGTATCAAAGACTTTCGCAAAAAATATGTTGCTTGAATTTACAAAGGCTGAGTACAGACTTCTTTCCATAGGGTAATAAGGATTTTTGTCGTGGTCCCAGTCCACTATAACGCCCTCGCCGGAATACCATGTGCCGTCATCGTACAGGGAATATATTTCGTGTTTGTCAGCAATTATTTCCGTCATAATCTTGAAACACGAACCCGGCGGCTGTTTTGCCATTGACTTGTTGTCCACAGCACCATAACCCACAACGTTTATATAATCGGGGTCGTTGTAATATTCCACGGGGTCGAATGACGGATATGAAACGTCTGCCATAACAGAGCCGTCAGTCCGGAGTACAACAACCGAACCTACTATATTAACGTTCTGCATATATTCATAAATTTCGTTCTGGACATCTGCGTCAAGTGTAAGCTGTACGGACTTTCCGAGCCTTTCGGACGGGTTTTCGGAATACGGGTTTGATGCACTCAGGATATCATTGAATGATGTTTCGATACCGCTGGAAACCTCGCTTATTATGTTGCCGAAAGCCGTGCCGTATTTTCTGGAATATTTGCGGCTTCCGTCTGATTCACTCTTGACAAGCACAACGCCGTTGACATCATATATATTTCCCCTTTCAGATTGGGAAACGTCTATAACCGGAATTGTAGTTGTAGTGGTATATGTTTCGGACTGCGTATCCGTCTGGGACAGAGTAGTTACAGCAGTGGTTTGAGTAGTCGTTGTTGTTTCAGAAGCGGCTGTTTCTGTATTTCTGCCCTGTTCTCTGCGTGTTTCTGCTCTTATTATTCCGAAGTTCGGGGATTCCATAAAAGAACCCTCTTTTACATTCAGGATAACAGGTTCTGCATCCGGTTCGGACTCCGAGGAAGTTTCAATAACTTTTTCCGAACCGCATGAAACCGTCATAATAGTAATAATTCCGGCAAGAAAGAGTGAAATAAACTCTTTTTTTCCAAATTTCATTTTTGCGATACCCCTTTTTGTCTGTTTTTGTAATTGTTTACAGAATTATTATACTCTTTTTTACGGCGTTAGTCAACAAGTTTTTGTGAATTTTCAATGCAGAACGCATTTTTCACATGGTTCAAGATTTGAAGCCAGTGCTTCTTCAAGAGTGATTTCATAATAAGTACCGTTTCCGCAAGGATTTTCATAGTGATACTTTTTACCTGTTTTTGTTCTGTAAACATAAGCCGGTGCTGTAACAATTGCAGCAGTAGTTGTTGTAGTTGTGGTTGTGGTAGTAGTAGTAGTTGTTGTTGTTGTTGTTGTGGCTTCTGTTGCAGTAGTAGTTGTGGAATAAACATCATTGTTATAAAATTTAACGTAGTCTGCACTTACATAACCATAACTGTCGTTGTACGTGATATAGTACCAGCCGCTGTTTTTGCCCAGAATATTTATTTCAGCGTCTTTCGGAAGCAGCATAAGAATATTATAGTTCGTGCCTGCTCCGGTACGCATATTGAGACCTTCCGATTCTATATTTACCATACCTTTCTGCGGCTGTGAATAATAAACCATATCTTTGGGAGCGTTTTGTATATTCGGGCAGTCCTCATATAACTGTACCTGTGTGTACTTTGGTTCAGTCCACAACAAAACGTCATAATCTG
>CAMWRL010000015.1 GCA_947176685.1 uncultured Ruminococcus sp.
GATGGCTGTTATCAAGGTTGCTAAGGACGTTCTCGGTCTCGGTCTTAAGGAAGCAAAGGCTGTTGTTGAGTCTGCTCCTAAGGCTATCAAGGAAGGCGTTTCCGAAGCAGAAGCTAACGAAATCAAGGAAAAATTCGAAGCTGCTGGTGCATCTATCGAAATCAAGTAATTTTATTACTGATTCATATAAGCTGTACTCTTTCGGGAGTACGGCTTTTTTGTTTTTCGTTATTTACACTTGACAAATTCCATATTTTGTGATATTATTATAATATTATAAATATAGGAGGGCTTTTTTATGAAAAAAAAACAATAAATTTATTGCCGGAGTTATGGCAGTGAGCCTTGCATTTGGTGCGGTGGTTATTCCGGAAAGTATCGCTCCGGCTGTATCAGTCACAGCAAGTGCGGCAGCTGAATACACAACAGGTAAATACGAACAGCTCAAATATAAAAACTATGGTGATTATATTGAGATTTACGGATTAGAGGAGTCTGCAACAGATGTTGTTATTCCGTCGGAAATAGACGGTGTGCCTGTTACACGTATCGGCAGCTATCTATGTTATACTGCCACTAATCCATCACCATATCAGTTAACATCAATAAAAATTCCGGACAGCGTAACTTATATTGGTATGGGTGCATTTCTTAATTGCGGACATCTGACATCAATAGAAATTCCGAATAGTGTAACGTATATTGGTAATGGTGCATTTATGCACTGCATTTTTACATCAGTAAAAATTCCGGACAGTGTAACATATATTGGTGATGGTGCATTTGGAGAGTGTGAGAATCTGACATCAATAGAAATTCCGGACAGTGTAACATATATTGGTACTGGTGCATTTGATAATACTCCCTGGCTTGACGAAAAATTATATGAAAATCAGTTTCTTATTATAAACAATATTCTGATTGGCGTAAGCTACTGCCCGAGTGATGTTGTTATTCCTGATAATGTAACCGGTGTTGCAGGTGCGTTCTGGCGTGAATATAATTTAAAATCAGTAAAAATTCCGGACAGTGTAACTTATATCGGGCGTGCGACATTTGAAAGCTGTATAAGTTTAAAATCAATAGAAATTCCGGACAGCGTAACAGAAATTGAAGGCTCAGCATTTTATGAATGCGACAATTTAACATCAATAGTACTTCCGAAGAATTTAAAAAATATTTCAAACAGTCTGTTTGCAAGATGTGAAAATTTAGAATCTGTCGACATTCCCGACAGTGTTACAAGTATCGGAAGCTATGCATTTATGCTGTGTAATAGTTTAACAACAATAAATATTCCTGACAGTGTTACAAGTATCAAAGAGGCGGCATTTTCTCAGTGTAAAAATTTAACTGAAATAACTATATTAAACCCTGATTGTGAAATTTATGATTCCTCATCCGTATTAGGCTATACAGCCACTATATATGGCTATGAAAACTCCACTGCACAGGCATACGCCGAAAAATATAACCGCAAATTTGAATCGCTCGGAAAAGCTCCGGAAAAAATTACAGCTACAGGCGACATGAACGGCGACGGCGATTTTAATGTATCTGATGCGGTGATTTTCCAGAAATATATTTTAGGTGAGTCTGATACGGAAATTTCAGACTGGAAACAGGCTGACTTCAATTCCGACGGCGTACTTGATGTCTTTGACCTTTGCCTTATGAAAAAGAAACTCATTGAAAAATGAGTTTCCGGAAAAATCAGCAAAAATATACTTAATTATAAATTACGGAGGCTTTTTTATGAAAAAACACAATAAATTTATTGCCGGAGTTATGGCGGTATGCCTTGCTTTAGGCATGGGAGTTATTCCACAGAGTTTCACACCGGTTTTAGCTATGGAAGAAACCACGGTACCCTATGATGAAATTCCCTACACCCCATACGACCCATATGAAAATCTTTCATACAAAAAGTACGGTGACCATGTTGAAATTACAAAATGTAGTTACTATAAATTCAATACGGTTATTCCGGCTGAAATAGACGGTCTGCCTGTAACAAGCATTGGAAGGGAAGCGTTTAGTTATTGTACTGGTTTAAAATCAATAAAAATTCCCGACAGTGTAACAAGCATTGGTGCGTGGGCGTTTTCTGGTTGTGAGAGTTTAACATCAATAGAAATTCCCGACAGTGTAACAAGCATTGATGGGTGGGCGTTTGACGGTTGCAAGAATTTAACATCAATAAACATTCCTGAAGGTGTAACAATCATCGAAAATAGTATGTTTTCTGGTTGTGAGAGTTTAACATCAATAGAAATCCCTGACAGTGTAACAAGCATCGAAAGTAGTGCGTTTTCCGGTTGCAAGAATTTAACATCAATAAAAATTCCCGACAGTGTAACAAGCATCGGAAGTAATGCGTTTTATAGTTGTGAGAATTTAACATCAATAGAAATTCCTGAAAGTGTAACAGACATCGGAGCTAATGCATTTTCAGACACTCCATGGCTTGAATCAAAAAAACAAGGAAGTCCGTTTGTTATTGTAAATAATATCCTGTTAGACGGCAAAACCTGCGAGGGTGATGTTGTTATTCCTGATGGTGTAAAAATCATCGGAAATGGTGCGTTTGAGCAGTGTAAAAAATTTACATCAATAAAAATCCCAGACAGTGTAACACGCATTGGAGATAGTGCGTTTGCTTATTGTAATTTAACATCAATAAAAATTCCTGAAGGTGTAACAAGCATTGGAAAGAGTGCATTTAATCAGTGTAAAAGTTTAAAATCAGTAGAATTTCCTGACAGTTTAACAAGCATCGGATCGTGGGCATTTTTTTGGTGTACTGCTTTAACGTCAGTAGAAATTCCTGACGGTATAACAAGCATTGAAGATAGGACGTTTTTTTATTGTAAAAGTTTAAAATCAGTAAAAATCCCTGAAAGTGTAAAAAGCATCGGATGGCAGGCGTTTTCTGACACTGACTGGCTTAAACTGAAACAACAGGAAAATCCGTTTGTTATCGTAAATGGAATTTTAATTGATGGTACAACCTGTAAAGGTGATATTATAATTCCAGATGGTGTAACATGCATTGGCAATGAGGCGTTTGAGAAGTGTGAGAATTTAACATCAATAGAAATTCCTGAAAGTGTAGCAAGCATTGAAAAGGATGCGTTTTATGGGTGTATTAATTTAAAATCAATAAAAATCCCTGACAGTGTAACAAACATCGGAGGGTGGTCGTTTAGGGATTGTAAGAATTTAAAATCAATAGAAATTCCTGAAAGTGTAACAAGCATTGGACAGTGTATGTTTTTGAATTGTGATAATCTGGAAGAAATAACTATTTTAAATCCTGACTGTAAAATTTATGATGCTGAATCTACATTTTTAAATGGATATGATAGTGACACACATAAAGACTATTTCAATGGAACAATACGTGGCTATGAAAATTCCACCGCACAGGCATACGCCGAAAAATATAACCGCAAATTTGAATCCCTCGGCGAAGCACCAGAAAAGAATACAGCTACAGGCGATATGAACGGCGACGGCGATTTTAATGTATCTGATGCGGTTATTTTCCAGAAATATATTTTAGGTGAGTCTGATACGGAAATTTCAGACTGGAAACAGGCTGACTTCAATTCCGACGGCGTACTTGATGTCTTTGACCTTTGCCTTATGAAAAAGAAACTCATTGAAAAATAAAAATATTTTTAAAATCCTCTTGACAAATTCCGGAGATTATTATATAATATTATTATCAAATGCGTTGACGGGAAACAAAACCAGTTATAATTTTTACAGAGAGCCGTCGTCTGCTGAAAGACGGTAAAATTTTTCGGGTTATAGCTCCTCCCTGAGCAGTCGGCTGAAAGTTCCCACGATTAGGCTTGACCGGATTTCTCACGTTAAAGAGATATGCATTTTATGATGCAGACTGAGTGGGCGTTCCTGCAACGTCAATGAGAGTGGTACCACGGAATTTTTTTCGTCTCTCCTATGTTTCATAGGAGGGACTTTATTTTTTAAAGGAGGATTTTACTATGAATAATTACCAGAAGTACACAAGGCAGTTTTTTGAAGCTCCGAAAACCGCTATGAAATGGACTCAGAAGTCCTACATCGACAAAGCTCCCCAATGGTGCAGTGTTGACCTCAGAGACGGCAATCAGGCACTTGTTACACCAATGAGTTTAACCGAAAAAATCGAGTTTTTCAAGGAACTTGTAAGAATCGGTTTCAAGGAAATCGAGGTAGGATTTCCGGCGGCTTCGGAAACGGAATATGACTTTTGCCGTACCCTTATCGAGGAAAATTTAATCCCCGACGATGTTACAATTCAGGTACTCACGCAGTCAAGGGAGCATATTATTGAAAAAACGTTCGAGGCACTCAGAGGCTGTAAAAATGCCGTGATTCACCTGTATAACTCCACATCGCTTGCGCAGCGTGAACAGGTTTTCCGCAAGAGCAAGGAAGAAATAAAGGAAATCGCTGTTTTAGGTGCAAGGCTCTGTAAGGAATTCCGTGAAAAATACGAGGGCAATTTCCGTTTTGAGTACTCGCCGGAAAGCTTTACTGGTACTGAACCCGAATACGCTCTGGAAGTCTGCAATGCCGTTATTGACATCTGGCAGCCTACAGAAAACGACAAGGTTATTATAAATCTCCCTGTAACTGTACAGCTTTCAATGCCGCATATCTACGCAAATCAGGTTGAGTATATCTGTGAAAACATCAATAACCGTGAAAATGTTATAATCTCGCTTCATCCTCACAACGACAGAGGCTGCGCCATTGCGGATACCGAAATGGGACTTCTTGCCGGTGCGGACAGGGTAGAAGGTACACTTTTCGGAAACGGCGAAAGAACCGGAAACGTTGATATAATAACGCTTGCAATGAATATGTATTCGCAGGGCGTAGACCCCGAACTTGATTTCAGTGACATTCCGAAAATAACTGAACTCTATACCCGTGTTACAAGAATGACTGTCAACGAACGTCAGCCATACAGCGGAGCTTTGGTATTTGCGGCGTTCAGCGGCTCACATCAGGACGCTATCGCCAAAGGTATGAAATGGCGTGAAGAAAAGAACACTCCGCACTGGACTGTACCATATCTGCCGCTTGACCCGTCGGACGTTGGCAGGGAATACTCAGCGGACGTTATAAGAATCAACAGTCAGTCCGGCAAGGGCGGTATCGGTTATATTCTTGAAACAAGATTCGGCTATAATCTTCCTAAAAAGATGCGTGAAAACGTTGGTTATATGGTCAAGAGCGTTTCCGACCACCAGCACAAGGAACTTATGCCCGATGAGGTGTACTCAATATTCAAAAATAACTATGTTGATATAGTTACGCCGCTTAACATTACTGAAACGCATTTTGTACAGAGAAACGGCATTGAAGCAACTGTAAGTTTTGAGTACAACGGCAGGAAAGTAACGGCTTCTGATTCCGGCAACGGCAGACTTGATGCCGTAAGCAACGCAATACGTTCGTATATCGGAGTAGACTATAACATAAACACCTACACGGAACACGCTCTGGAAGTTGGTTCAACATCAAAAGCTGTTTCATACGTTGAGATAATCGGCAGGGACGGTAAAAGTTTCTGGGGTACGGGTATTGATACTGATATTATAATGTCATCTGTAAAGGCTCTTGCAAGTGCCGTAAACAATATGCTTAAATAACAAAAAAAGGACGGATATTATCCGTCCTTATATTTTGTTTATTCGCTGAGTGGTGTAGAATTTTCGGCATATTGTGCCAGTATCCAGCTTGCGTCCAGACAGTCCACATCATTGTCGCCAAGTTTATCTTTGGTCACGTTTCCGTATGTCTGGAAATTTTCATGTTCTGCTTCTGTATACTCGTCATAATTTTCAGTAGACAAAGCAGCGTAATATTGCAGAACAGCAGTAGCGTCTACTGCATCAACATAGCCGTCATGGTTTATGTCACCTATCTGGGTGTTTACAGTGATGTCGCTGTTGATTTCGCCAAGAAGTATTACATCATTATAATCTACATAACCATTGCCGTTTATATCGCCGTAAGTTGTATAATGCTGTATCTCATCTTCTGAAAGTGCCGCATAACTTACGCTGTCATGGTATGTTGCTATGAAATCAAGCATTAAATCGCCGTCAGTGCTGTCAACAACACCGTCTTGATTTATGTCTCCTTTAAGAATATCTGCGCCTGCGCTCATAGGCACTGCACATACGGCAAGTATGCCTGCCGCTAAAAGAGCTGTCAGTTTTTTGATTTTCATAAATGTACCTCCTGTCAGTCTTGGAAAAGTTCCTGAATTTATCAGAACAAACATTTTATAACTACTTTTATTATACTGATTTTTCGCAAAATGTCAATACATTTTTTATACAATATTATGCTCTTTTTTTTTGTAAAATTTAACAAATACCCATATCATTATTTTTTTCTGCGGAATATGTTAATTTTTTTGATTGTACAAAAATACAAAATGTAACATATTTTTTAATTATCAGGTATGGACAAATTTCACAAAACATGGTATAATACTACTGAAACTACATATATAATGCCATATGGCAGGAAAGGATTTTTATTGTATGCTTCACGAAAAATCATGCGGTGCTATCGTTTACCGCAAATTTCACGGCAATACGGAAATACTTCTCATCAAGCATATAAACAGCGGTCACTGGTCATTTCCCAAAGGTCACGTTGAAAACGATGAAACTGAAGTTGAAACTGCCAGACGTGAAATCAAGGAAGAAACTTCCATAGATGTTATGATTGACCCGACATTTCGTGAAACCGTTACCTACTCACCGAAAAAAGATACTTTAAAAGTAGTGGTTTATTTTCTTGCCAGAGCGAAAAATGTTAATTTTTCACCGCAGGAAAACGAAATAGCTGAAATACGCTGGGTTGACATTTCGTATGCCGGAAACATATTGTCATACGAAAACGACAGAACTATTGTGTCCAAAGCTAAAACCGCTATCAAAAATACTCACTGACACTATATTGGACTGCTTCAGCAGTCATTTTTGTTTAAAATTTATAGAAAGGAAATTTTTATGCTGAAAAAAATTCTTAATCAGAGTTCGTGTGCGGAGTGCAGAATGTGCTGTATATTTGACCGCTATGATGTCTGGGAAACTCCGGTATTTACGCCGGAAATCCGTGACCGTATACTTGAAGCAAACCCCCGTACTGGATTTATACCCAAAGACGGCGGATACATATTCAGAGTGGAAAAGTTTTCAGATGAAGGACTGTTTTCGTGTCCTGCGCTTACGGAAAACGGCTGTATGCTCGGTGACGAAAAACCTTTTGACTGCCGGATATGGCCTTACAGAATTATGGAAATTTTCGGCAGACGGGCAATAACAATTGCCTCAATATGCGATGAACTCTATAACAGACCGTTATCACAGCTTGTGGAATTCCTGAAAGGCGGTCTTGCTGATGAAATTTTCAGTTATGCGGACTCTCACCCAGAAATCGTCAAACCGTATTATGACGGTTATCCGGTACTGCTTTTTGAAAAAATAATTGATACAGGAGGGAAAGACGTTGGAGAACAGTGAAAAAAAATACTTATGTTTTGCGGACTTTGAGTTTACATGCGGATATTTTATAAATAAACTGGACAGTGAAATACTTTCGGCAGGTGTCGTTATATGTGACGAAAGTTACAAGGTACTGGAAAAATTCTATTGTACGTCCAGACCCAACCGTTTTCCGAAACTCACGAAACAATGCAGAAAGCTGACACATCTTACTCAGGAAGAAATAAGCAGTTCACCGGACAGCAACGATGTTATGGGCGCAGTCCTGAAACTTCTCAGAAGATATAACATAGACCGGATATATGTATGGGGAAATTTTGATAAAATGGGACTTGTTTCAGATGTGAAACAGCATCAGCGATTCGGAAAGGATTTCAGAAATATCCAATGTGTAAGCCGGATAATATATGATATACAGGAAAGTCTGGTAAATATGATGAAGCTTCCCGAACCCGTAAACATAAAAGAACTTGCTTCGGCGTTTGAATATAAACCGCTGTCAGGGACTTTCCATAATGCACTGAATGACGCTTTAGCTTTGTATGTGATATACAGGGGAGTATATACACAAGACCTGTCCGGAAATGAAAAGCTTGCGGAAATCCGTAACGAGAGGGAGGAAAAAATCAGACAACGGCGGCTGGCAGTTGAAAAAAGACAAAAAGAAACAGCTTTATCCCTGCCGCTTGACGACATGGAAAAGCTGTACTATTCGGAACTGGACGAAAACAGCGAGGAAGCTAAAAACTTTCTGTATCTCCGGAGCAAGTTTGTAACTTCAATGCAGAATAATCCGCAGAAAAACAATTTCCTGCTGCTTTATATGAAGACTTCGGAAAGATACAAGGTTATCGCAAAAGAAAAGTACAACAGGACTTTACAGGGACTTTCCGAAAAAGCCGTTGACTTTGAAAGGGAAAGTTTTTCACAGCTTCTTCTTGACGAGTGCAGGAACTTCAACGCTGTAAAGGTCTGACAATTATTTTCTTGAATATGAAAGAGTCTGAGCAATGCCCTTTATATCGCCGGAAGTTATATTATCATCATTTTTAAGCGTCTGAATAAGGTCTTCTGTAACGGGAGACTTTATTTTTTCAGCACTTAATATGCTGTAATATTTTTCGGCGATATACTTTATATCAAGGACTTTTTCAGCATACTCACGGGCATAGGACGCTTTTTCCAGACGTTCGGCGGGATTTTCGACAAGCCTTTTCAGAACGCTGTAAATCCTGTCTGTTTCGTTGACTTCTCCCATAGTCTCCACGGACGGGAGCTTTACACAGGCGTTGTCCGGAATTTCCGAAAAACTGCCTATATCGTTCACGACAACGCACCGACCCTTTGCAAGTATCCGCATAAGACTGCCGCTTGTTTCGCCGTTGTATGGATAACGCAGATTAAGACATATATCCGACATATCTATATATTCCTTGAATTTTTCAATATCTGTATAACCCGTGATTGTAACATTGTCTTTCAGGTTTCCGGAAGATATAAACTGTTCGATTTCGGGTTTTATATTTTCGGCAGGTTTTCCGACAAGCATAAGGTGAATATCTGATTTTTCCTTTTTCAGATATGAAAAAGCTTTCAGTATGGGAATGATTCTTTTGGTATGGTGAATGCCGCCCAGTGCTGAAATAATGATTTTGTCAGCCGGAAAATTATTTTTCTGTTTAACCGTCCGGCGGTCGGCAAGGGGAAGTATTTCAGCATACAGCGGAACTACTGTAACATTGCGTTCTATGTTTTTTTGCAGGAGTTTTTTTCTTGAATACTCACTGTGAACTATAATTCTGTCCGCAGAGTTCGTCAGATAACTGTTGGCTTCAATGCCGTAAAGGTCGGGAGCTGCCGAACCGTTCCGGAGTGACTGGATATAATTGTCCGTATCGGGACAGTCCGTATCAATAAAAGTCCTGTACAGGTCGTAATTGCCTTTGCAGAGGGTTATGGCGTAGTGATAAAAAGCACCATGTAAATTATAATCATGCAGAACTACAGTACCATGATATTTTCTGATATACTGGTACATATAAAGATGATATTCGGAGTTTCCGACCTGAAAAACCGTGTCGGAATAATTCTTATGTCGTGCAGGGTAGGAGCGATGACTATATATTCTGACGTTATCGGGAAATACGGAAACAGCGTTATAGGTTTCCTCAACAAAAACGTCAATATCGCAGTATTTGCAGAGTGCATTTATAATGTCCTGACTGTAGTCGGCAATTCCGGACTCCAGCGGCGGCAAAGGCGTGAAAAATGCTATTTTAAGTCTTTCAGGTTTGGAAAGACTTATTTTTTTTGGAGAAATACTTTCTATCAGTGATATTATATTTCTGTTTATATTGTCCCATTTATAGAGTTCAAGACGTTTTCTGCCTTTTTCTGCATATTCGGACAGAATATTCTTGTCACTGAGCATTTTTGCCATACCATCGGCAATGCTCTGGTCAATATCGGCGTTCACGAGTACAGCGGAATCACCAGCGATTTCACGCAGACTGGAGTTGTCCGCAGTAAGTACCGGAGTACCACAAGCCCACGCTTCCACAATAGGAAGTCCGAAGCCCTCGTATTTTGACGGAAAAGCCATAAGTGCTGCCAGATTATATAATCTGACAAGTTCATCGTCCGTAACGAAATTCGTGAATACAACATTTCTTTCTGCATTATGGGACTTTGCGATTTCTTTTAGTTTTGCCATACCGTTTTCCGAAAGCTTACACACAACAACAAGCTGATATGAATTTTTCAGGTTATCGGGCAGAAGTGCATATGCCCTTATAAGTCCGTCAAGATTTTTTCGGCTGTCTTCGCCGCCGGTACACATTATGAAAGGTCTGTTTATACTGAACTTGTCCAGCAGCAGGGACTTTTCAGTACCGGAGATGTCCATAATTTTGTATTTTCCGTCAACGCCTCCCCATATGGTTTTTATGTTGTCGGGACTGAAATTAAGATGTTTTACAAGGTCTGTTTTAACGCTTTCTGAAATTACAAAAAGCTCGTCCGACCAGCGCAGATTTTCAACACATTTCATATACCAGTTGAAAGTATTTTTGTCACTCAGATACTTGTTTTTCATAACATACGGGATTATGTCGTAAACCGTTGAAATTACCCGTATACCCTCAAACCATTCCTTTTTATAGAGAATGAAACTTGATTCAAAAGGCGATGTTATATAGAATATATCAATATTGTTTTCACGGATATAACGCTTTATTATATTGCCTATAACTTCGCTGTAAGCTTCGTTGCGGAGCAGAACATTATTTTTTCCGGTATCTATGAAGTCCTCCGTGAAGTTGTCATTTGTAATCATAGGCGACAGACTGAAATCCCTGTCA
Organism: uncultured Ruminococcus sp.; assembly: GCA_947176685.1. Lineage (GTDB taxonomy): Bacteria > Bacillota > Clostridia > Oscillospirales > Ruminococcaceae > Ruminococcus. The sequence goes on from CAMWRL010000015.1 coordinate 10,904, forward strand.
ATCATATTAAGGAAAAAATATTTATTCTGTTTGTCAAGATTTACCATTCCCGTAAACTGATTTAGTGCATAGTTGCCGATACCTCTGTTGCGGCTCATATAACCGAGTATCGCTACTGCGTCAAAAGCTATATTCATTTTGCGGTATCCCCCTGTCTTTTGTCAATGAAGATTGAGTTTATTCCGGTAAATGCGAACTCCTCATAGTCGTTTGTGTGCATAAGGTCAGTTATTTCCTGATTTTTCTGTCCTACTGTAAGACCGTTCTTATATTCTATCATTTCACATATTATTATAAGCGGACGGAATTTTTCAAAATCAGTCATTTTCAGTATTGCAAGCTCCATTCCCTCAATGTCGATATTCATAATGTCGGGGGTTTTTTCCGGAAAGTGTCCGTTTATTATTTCGTTTATCGTAACCGAATCAACTGATATGGTTTTAGTGATTTCAAGACAGGGATTTTCCTTTATGAAATTCTGGGTGGACTGGTAGTCAGTCGTTGAAAGCCCGTCACCGTTCATAATGTAGAAATCCAGTTTTTCGCCGGATTTTTCAGCAAGGCATTTGTTTATCACAACATCTTCCGGACGTTGTTCGACAAGTTCACGGGCAAGCTCGGGGTTTGCTTCAAGGAGTATGCCTCTTGCTCCCTGAAGATAGAAACTATAGGTATTACTGAGGTGTGCGGCGTGATTTGCGCCCAAATCAAGATATGTGCAGTCTTTTATTTTTTTTCCGAGAGTGTCAAGGATATATTTTATAATGCTGTCTTCTCCGGACTGCGAAAACGATATATTTACGCCGCTGGCTGTATTGTACATTGCTGAAAGCTGCGATTTCATTTCACTGACCTGTTTTTCAAGGCTGTTGAGTTTTTCAAGCCTTGAACGTAATGTATTGATTTCGCTGTTTACCTCTGCCGAAAAAACGTTATTGGCGTTGTTATAGTCGGACTGCTGTATCATACATGGCTCTACAAACCAGAATGTGAGCCGTCTTATAAGTCTTTTGAAAGCGCACACTATTTTTCCCCTGAAGCCTTCCGAAGGTATCGGACGATATGAATGGTTTGCCGAAGTGCGATTCATTTTGTCAAGGGAGTCAAGCATTTTAATATTTATATTGTTTCCGGAAAAATCAGCGGCAGGAAGTATGTCCGTGATTCCGGAAAGCTTCTGCATAATTATTTCTGTTTCAATGCTGTCATATTCTATACTCAAAATTATAACCTCCAATTGTGTTCAATACTGAAATATCCGGTGCTTCTGTCGTGTGATACAACTTCAAATTCGCAGTAGCTGCGGTAAAAGTCCATCGGAGTGCCGTCAGCGTCTACTATTGCGACATTAAGGATATATTTTCCGGCAAGCAGCGGAAAGCTTTCAATATCAACTGAAATTCTGCCGTCAGTATTTTCGGGACTGATTTTCATACGGTCGAGCTGCGTATTGTTTCCATACAGACATCTGCCGTCCATATCGTAGAATCCGAATCCGAAAACGTATTCATCAGGTCTGTTTATATGGTAGCTTATTTCAATTGTAAGACGTTCGCCCGTCCGGAAAATCCGTGTATCCTTGTTTTCGGGATTCAGCATACGGGCTTTTTTTATTTCGGCGTGTCTCAGTCCGAAACGGTTGGCGGAATAGTCTATTTCGCCGGAATCTTCCTGTATATTGTTTTCAGACTGTTCCGGTTCGCCGGATTTTTCCGGAACGGCTTTTTTTTCTGTTTCAAGTTTTTTGTCGTTCATAAATCTGAAATATGCGTCCACAACCTCGTCTGAGCGACCCTCACGGACTATAAGACCGTCATTAAGCCAGATAGCCTTATCGCAGAACTTCTCAATAGTTGACAGGTCGTGCGTTACAATGATAACAGTCATACCGCCCGACTTTAGCTCACGCAGACGGTTGAAACATTTTGTCTGAAAATTCGTGTCACCGACTGCTAAAATCTCATCAATAAGAAGAATATCCGCATCAACGTTTATGGCAACCGAAAAAGCAAGCCGCATATACATACCGGAAGAATACGTCCTGACGGGGTTATCAATAAATTCAGCAAGTTCGGAAAACTCCACTATATCATTGAATCGTGCGTCAATTTCTTTTTTTGTAAGTCCGAATATAGAAGCATTGGTATAGATGTTTTCACGTCCGGACATGTCGGGGTGAAAACCTGCTCCCAGTTCTATCAGACTTGAAATCCGACCCTGCATAACTATTTCACCGCTGTCGGGGTACATGATTTTTGTCAGAAGTTTCAACGTAGTACTTTTTCCGCAGCCGTTGTGACCGATAAGCCCTACAGCCTCGCCCTTTTGCACCTGAAAGCTTATCCCTTTTAAAACATCACGTTCTTCATAGCGGTTTCTTTTCCGGAAAAGTAGCCGTTCTTTGAGTTGTGCGCCCTTGTCGAAGTATACCTTGAATTTCTTTGTTATATTTCTCACATCAATCACGATATTGTTATCCATTAAAGTTCCTCCGCAAAATGCCGTTGAAGTTTCAGAAACAGGAAGTGTCCAGCAATCAGAAAGACAGTTCCCAGAACGAATGACGACAACAGTCCTGAGAGTTCGGGGACTGTCTTATAATAAAGAATGTCTCTGTAACAGCCGATAATATGCGTCATTGGATTGAGATTGAATATCGGCAGAAGTCTTTCTGGTACTATGGACTTGTCGTACATAATCGGGGTCATGTACATAAGAGCCATTGTCACAATACCGAGAATATGCTCCAAATCCCTGAAATACACGGTTACAGCGGAGACTATAAGGGCAGCTCCCAGAGAAAGTATATATTCCACAACCATTATTACAGGCAGGTACAGCAGTGCAGAAAAGTTAAATCCCGTACCCGAAAAAATAATTACTATGAAAACCACTATGAAACTAAGAAGCATATTGACGAAACAGCTTGTCACATAGGAAATCGGTATGACCTGTCGTGGAAAATAAATTTTTTTGATTAGGTCTTTTTGTGCGACTATAGATGCCGCTCCCCCTGTCAATGAAGCGGAAAAAAATATCCACGCAATCAGTGCAATGAAAAGATATAAATAATAGCGTTCAATATTGGTTTTGAGAATTATCTTGAAAACTACCGTATATACAACAAGCTGTAACAGAGGATTTATAAAAGTCCATAAAAAGCCAAGTACAGAGCCTTTGTAACGTCCCCGCAGGTCTTTGCGGACAAGGCTGAAAATCATATGACGGTAAGCATAAATTTCTTTAAGAGTATCCATAATATTCCTTTCTGGAAAAATCTGATTTATAATATTATATCACGGCAGCTTGACGCCTGTCAATCACTTATACTGACTGTTCTTATTTTCCTGTAAATCTCTTGATTTTATTCCGAAAATATGTTACAATACAAACAGTTATAAAGTTTAAAAGAATTACATAAGGGAGAACAAAATGAAAAAAATTATTTCAGTTTTAAGAGAAATCAAGCCGTTTAATATGGTTATGCTGACGGTTGCCGGAATAATCAACGCTTTCGGGATAACGCTTTTTCTTATGCCCGTGAAGCTGTACGACAGCGGAATCTCCGGTACATCAATGCTGTTGTCGCAGGTTACGCCGGAATGGCTGTCACTGTCTGTATTTCTGATAGTACTCAACGTGCCTTTGTTTCTGTACGGTCTGAAAAAACAGGGCGCAGGATTTACATTTTATGCGATATATACAGTAGCCGTATATTCTGTGATGTCGTGGCTTATTACGGACGTACTGCCAGTTGATGTAAGTATAGCGTCACCGCTTGCCGGAACGGATTTATTATTGTGTGCGTTATTCGGAGGGGTTATTTCCGGTATGGGAAGCGGTATGGCGATACGTTTCGGGGGAGCTATGGACGGCATTGAAGTTATGGCGGTTATTTTTGCAAAGAAAATGGGCTTGTCCGTGGGCAGCTTTGTGATGTTCTATAATGTTGTACTGTACATTGTGTGCGGATTCGTGATAAACAGCTGGATATTGCCGTTGTACTCGATAGTTACATACGCCGCCGCACTGAAAACCGTTGATTATATAGTTGACGGTTTACAGCGTTCCAAAGCTGCAATGATAGTGACTTCCTCGCCGGACGAAATCTGTCGGGAACTTATGGAGGAGTTCGGGTGCGGAATAACCCTTATTGACGCAAAAGGTGGATTTTCGGGAGCAGACAGGAAAGTGCTGTATTTTGTTGTAAACAGATTTCAGGTAATGAAAGTAAGGAGTATTGTAAGGAAGTCCGACCCGCTGGCGTACATAACGCTGACGGAAGTTGCGGATATATTTTCGGCAGACTCCTGAATTTAAACCAAAAGGGACGGTATCAGCCGTCCCCGTGTTTTCTTTCGTATCTGATTATCAATTTTCTGGCAAGTCCCAGAATGATACCAACAATGACTTCAAAACCGCCTGTTGCAAGCAGGAACAGATTGAAATCAGTCAATAGCTTTGAGCTTAAATAGAATGCTATATGGCTTGTCTGACTGTAGACTATCGGTGGAGCAATCACACAAACCGCACCGGTTATTAATATAATAACTCCGCTTGTCATAAAAATGCTTCTGTAGAATCCTGTCAGATGCCGTCCACGCCTGTCAACTATGACCGCAATCCATATGAACAGTATCATTACAACCGCAAGAAGTATTCCAAGTGTTACGAACGAGAATATATAGCTTGAAATTTTGGAATCAAATCCGGTATATTTTTTCCATACGTCAACGGACAGAATATCATCGGCATAACCGTCAGTAACGTTGTATAACATTGTGGAAAAATCCTGTCTGATAAGGTTGTTGTAACCAGACTTGTTGAACATATATTCTGCGATGTCATCACTTGTAAGAGTCGGTTTTTTTCCGTTGTTGAGCAGATAGTCCGCATAGACTGCAATGTTTTCGCCTATGAAGTCATTCATATCAAGGTTGAGTACAAAATTGCGGAAATCGTTTTCATTGGCTGTATGCAGAGATATATTATAGAACTCTGTTTTTTCATACAGAAATTCGTTTACATCATGAGTTCTGTCGTATTGGGCTTCAAGGATTTTTTCAGTATCAAGATTTTTTATGCTTTTTTCAAGGACAGTTCCGGAAAAACCGAGTTTAACGCAGAAAAGAAGACTCAGGACAATAACAAGTATAATTGTAAAAAACGTCACGACACCTGCTCCGAAAAGTCTTAAAGCACCGACTTTTACGGGCTGGTATTCCTGTACCGGAGCAGGAGGAGGCGGCGGATTGAAATACGGCTGGTCTTCAGGATATTCCGGCGGAATGTACGGCGGAATGTCCTCATATTCCGGAGGAGAGTTGTAATTATCGGAATTTGTCTGTATGTCCTCATACGGAATGTACTGCGTGTCCGAATTGTCATTGCAGTAACCGGAATCTTCCTGAAAATCGTCTTCCGGCAAAACTTCCGGCTGTGTTTCGGTTTTTTTCCGGAGAACCAGTTCCGGCAAAGATTCATGTATGTTTTTTTCCGGAATTTTTTCGGTATTTTCCGGCAGGGGTTCGGGATTTATGTGGTCTATAGGTTCAGTACTTCCGAAAAATGGTTTATTGTCTTCCGGAAGATTTTCCGGTTGTTTATCCTGCGAATCCTCCGGAATTGAATTGTTTTCGGGAATACTTTCGCTTTCAGCAACGGGAATGTCTGTATTCTGGTCAGGAGAAGTCTCTGTATCTGACGAAAAAGTATTATTTTCATCCGGACGTTTTATCTTTTTACCGCATACCGGACAGAATATCGCATCATCATCAATAATTTTTCCGCACGAACTACAAAACATAAATTGAAAAATTCCTTTCTTACGGATTTTTTGAAATACCAGATTAATTATATATCATATGACCCGATATGTCAATAATTAATATGAATTTTAAGCTGGTCAGCGTACAGAAAAAATTTTTTTAGTGATTTCGTCAGAAAAAGTGTATAATACGGGTGCATCTGAAAAAAATTTTTTGTGTATTTTTACAAAAATTCGTGTTTTTATTGATTTTGCCTGAATAAAGTGATATTATATAAGGTAAAGAGTATTCAGGAGGTAACGCAGAATGAGAACAGGTTTTATACTTTCCGGTATAGTCATTATTACCGGCGCAGTCCTTAGCGATATGCGTCATTGTTCATTCTGCCCGTTCATAACTGGTTCTCTTGCCTGATTTAACGTGCTGTTCAGAGCATAGAAAGCTTAGTTTGAGCCTCCGGCAGAAGTCGGGGGCTTGTTGTTTATCAGCACGGCAAATCAAAAAAAAATCTATCATAAAGGACTTTTTATTATGAAAATATCAGGAGCAAAAATTGTTGTTGAAACCTTGATTGAACAGGGCTGCAATACCGTTTTCGGTTATCCGGGCGGACAGGTTATCAATCTTTTTGATGAACTGTACCTTTGCCGTGACCGCATAAAACACGTACTTACAGCCCACGAACAGGGAGCGTCCCACGCTGCCGACGGTTATGCAAGTGCTACCGGA
>CAMWRL010000016.1 GCA_947176685.1 uncultured Ruminococcus sp.
CCTGTTACATAGGAGTATGAAAGCGGATTGCGTCCGAAGAGGTAGTCAAGACCTGTAACAACACCGTTCATGTAAGTAATATCCTTTGTCAAATCATAAGCGTAAGCCATAACAATACAGTTATTGATAACCATAGAGTTTGAACCCCACTCATAACCGTTAATCATAATAGACGGGTCAAGGTTGTTCGGGTCATTGTAATCCGGACCATCATACTTGTATGGAATACCGTAGCCCTGTTCGTTTTCGCACTTAATGTATTCGTCAGCAGCTGCCTTAACGCTTTCTACTATCTTGCTGTTTTCGCTGTCAGAAAGGAGGTCGCTGTGGAGAGCAAGTGTAAGTGAACCAGCAGAAGCAGTATTACCCCAGTTAAATGAAGTAAATGAACCACTGCCCTTATTTTCGCCACCAATCATTCTTGTGCCTACATTGTAAGCGTAGTCAGCGTACTTAGGGTCGTCAATCTTAGACTTATATGTAGCAGCATCAGAATCGCCCATTGCAGAAGCAGATACGAAGATTTCGCAAGCTGCCCAGTAAGCGTCATCAAGAACGTTGTCATCACCGTAAGGTCCGCCGCCCTTTGCCTGCCACATAGGTGCATAGAGTGAATCTTCTCTGAGTTCTTCCTTTGCACACTCGCACTTAAGATCCGGATGAGTAGTCGGTGTGCTGTCATATTCATACCAGTACTTTTCATATGCAGCAAATGCTTCCTTAGCACTGTCAAGATATGTCTTAGCCTTAGCAGCGTCATATGGCTGCCAAAGTCTTGCAGCCTGTGCAGCACAAGCAGCATAGTTAAGTGTAGCAGCGAATGTCGGAGGCTTTACGATACGAACAGTTCCCCATTCCTCATCGTAATCCCACGGTCTGGTAGCAAGACCTGTCCACTTGTGGTCGTGGAGCTTGTGATAGTAAAGACCCTCATACTTGCCCCATGCGCTGTCGCTGGAAGTAACTTTCATCTGTGCAATCCAGTCAAGTTCTACAGCAGCTTCATCGAGAACGTCAGGAATCTTGTTTCCTGCTTCAGGAATTACAACAACACCCGAATTATCATCAAACTTTTTGTCATAACCTTCCTGACTGATTGCTCTTTCATACATATTCTGGAGAGTCCAAACAGAGATACCGCCGTTTACAACGTATTTACCGTGGTCACCGGCATCGTACCAACCGCCGTTTGCAGTAAGAGTGCCTGATGCGTATGTTGAGGTTGCTTCTTCCTTAGAAGAATATTCATTCTTCCAGATTTTCTGGATAGATGCCTTATCGGTCTGGTGACCACCTTTGTGACCCATTCCGGTACCCTTGCCATCCTCACCGCCTGATGTACAGTATTTATCCTCTATATCAATACCTGAACGGTTCTGATAGAAGTAGTTCATTGCGTTTGTAAGGAGGTTGTGAGATTCATCATAGTAAATATTGTCACCGATATTGAACTCGAATGACCTCCAGTCCTGTCCCTTTATCTGGAGATAGTATCTGCCGGGTTTATCGTACTCAGTGAAGTCGAGTGTACATACGTTATCAGCAGAATCCTTGTCAGCCTTAACTTCAGAAGTCTTGCCTGTGTATACAACAGAGCCTGAGCTTGCGTCAACAAGTTCGAAGTCATAAGAACCGCTGAGACTTATCGTTGTAGCACCGTGAAGAATATCACCCTTGTTATCACCGAGAGTTGCAACCTTTTTAAGATTCGGATAATAACCAATCTGGTTTACAGAAATGAAGTTTTTAGTTGCACCGAGAGTACCAAGATTGCTGTCAGCAGTTGTACTATAGTCACGGTTTACAGCACCGTATGAAGCATTTACATCTGCATCGCAGTCACTGCAGGTTGTACATTCGATAGACATATTGTCAAACCAGAGTTCGTCGCCGTCCTGAGCGTTACCGCCATAACCGTTGCTGTCCTTAGCATAGTGGAAAGCCCACTCAACGCCCTCAAGGTCCTGAGTAGGAGTAAATGTACCTGAGAAAGTCTGATATGAAGTTGTCAGCTTGACAGCACTGCCCCACTGACCGCCCATATGCGGACCCATGTGCATATCGTTTGAATTTCCGTCGAGGTCAAAATATTCTTCATCGCCCTTGATATTACCAATCTTTGAGCAAAGTTCCATTCCGTTTCTGCTTGCTTTTGCATCGAAGCTTACTTTGTAAGTGTGACCTGCCTTAAAGTTAAGGTTTCTGTGTCTGAACTGAAGGTCCCACTTGGACTTTTCAGCACCTTCAGCCACTTTAATTGTAATGTGGAAAGCTTCATCTTCAATTTTGAAGTCCTGCTTTGCCGGGCTTGATTCGCAAGTATGCCAAGGAAGTGCCTTATGTTCGAAAGTTGATTCGCCAAGCACCTGACCAGCTGAAGCGGTTATAGGAGCAACCATGCCGGTAACAGCTGTAGCGAGCATAGCGGCAGACATAAGACTTCCGGCAATTGCTCTAGAAAGTTTCTTGTGCATTTGTATACCCTCCCAAAAAATATAAATTAATTATAACGCAGTGTCAGTGCAAACACTGTGGTTATATCAGAAATACTGGCAAGCGGTTGTCCTCTGAGACTTGCACCAAACCATTTTACTTACCAATCTTATTATATTATATCCTGTAAAAAAAGTAAATAGATTTTCGGAATTTCGTCATATCTCCTAATATAGAATCAACTTTTTTGTATATTTCATACAATACCAAAAAAGCACAAAAGAGAAGCGGACTTCTCTTTTGCATTTGTAATATTAATAAGTTATATATTATGACTTACTGTACCCGAATCAGCCCAGAAGACTTTCATCAAACGGAAGTTCATCAACCTTTTTGAGGTCAAGATACTGTATAGCCAGAGCGTCCTTTGGCGTAACGCCGTCACCGTTTCCAAGAACGTCTGCATTCTTTTCTGCCTGTCCGGTGAGCTTATATTCATCGGGGTTTGAGAGAGCCTGCATTATCAGTACAGCGTCAGCAAGACTTACTTTACCGTCAAGGTTTGCATCACCAATCAATGTCTTGTCATCACCGGAAGTCGTATTACCTGTAGACGGTTCAGACGGTTTTGTAGGACTTGTAACGTCCGGCTTAGTGCCGTCAGGTTCTTCGCCCCAGACAAGAACATCATCAACATACATTGTTATGTGATTATTTTCAGCCGCTTTAAGCTCAAGTTTATTCGGAGCGTCCTCAACACCTTCATATGACCAGTCATTTGTTGTGTCCCATGCACCTGTTGTCGGTTTGCCGTCAACAGCGTCCGGAATTGAAATTCTGAACTGAACCTCATCTCTGTGTTCGCTCTGACCTGTGGGCATAATAGCTCTGCCGTCCTCAAATACTATTTCAGCATAATAAGTGTTGCCTGACGGGTCGCCCTCATATTTTACCGGCTTGCCTGTAGTAGTTGCGTATCCCTGCTTACCCTCCTGATACTGCTGAGAACCGATTGATACAGTGATATTGTCAACAGAAAGTCCAGCAGCAAGAACCTCCGAAACATCAAAATAATATCTGAACTTGATATTTTTTGCTACTCTTGTGGGCCATGCGGTATGATTCATAGCCCAAGCCTTTATTTCGGTGTAGCTGTCACCTTTGCCATTGAGAGATGCAGCCATTTTCCATTCTGACCACTTCGGAGTTTCAGCTGGCGGGAAATCTGCAAGAGGTTCTCCGCCGTAATCGTCAAGGAACGCACAAAGTGCGGCGGTATAGCCTGCATTATAGTCAATAGCTACCTCAGTATTCATATACGAACCGTTTGTATCTGTAAAAGTGCCGTCAGAAGAAGGTCCGCCCTCCAAAGCACCATAAAGAACATGAGCATATTCTCTCTGCCAGCCGTCATCTTCTTCCGGTTCAGGAGTGCCAAGTTCGTTCCAGTGGTCATCATGAATACCGGAAGCTCCTCTGTGATGTATATTAACAGGATTCTTTTCGCCCATTCCTACAACATAGCAAAGTCCGAGGTCGTTTTCACCGAAAGCGTAATCCATCATTTTCTTTGCCCAGTCGTTGTACTTCTTTGAAAGTGCGGCATCATCTTTGAAAATGGTATCACTTGCGAGTTTTGCAAGCCAGCCTGTACCCTCTGCATATCTGAGAACGCCCCAGCCCTGAAGAACAGGCATACCGTCCGGAGTATTGGAAATTGTCTTGCCGTTGTAGCCGTTAATCCAGAATTCAAGGTGATGTGAAACGTGGTCAATCCATTCTTTCTTGCCGGTATTTATGGCATAAAGAAGTGCCGCCGCCTGAGTGGTATCGTCCCAGCAGAATCCCCATGTATACTTCATATCCGTTGACTGACTTTCCTTAGGGAACAGCGGAATATATTCTTTTTCGCACTTGTCAAGGTACGCTTTGTCGCCTGTAGCCATATACATCCAGTTAGCGGCATACATAAGCTCGTCAATAAAATTATCTGTACCCTGATTATTTATAGTATGATAATATTTTCCCTGAATGCCTTCGTCTTCGTTGGCATCAGCACCTTTTTCAGCCCACACATCATTTGCAAGTTTAAAAAGACTTTCAGCGTGTTTGAGATAACTTTTGGCAGTTGTCGGGTCTTCGTCCTTGAAAACAATATATCCGCCTGCCATAGCGGCAGCCATTTCAGCTATTGTAGTGCAGTTTGTGATAGTGTCGTAAGGTCTTTCCTCGGTCTCGTTCTTGAGATTGAACTTCCTCATATAAACCTCAGGGCTTCCGTACCATACGTGGTCAAAACCGTCCTCACCGATAGTACCAATTACTTTGTCTCCCAAATCGCAGGCTGCAACGTAATCCAGACCCCATTTGAGGTTGCGGAGATATAAGTCATAAAGTCCGGCTTTCTTGACTGCGTCCTTATATTCAATAAGTCCCCACGAAAGAACAGAAGCAGTATAAGCATTGGTAAGAGTAAATTTAAGGTGGTCACCTGCATCAAACCAACCGCCGTCAATAATATCTGACGGAGTGCCGTCCTCTTTAATCATTGTGTCGGAACGCCATGAAACGGAGTTCCATTCCGGCAGAATACCTGCCTGCTGAACCTCATAGAAAAACATTGATTTCTGGAGAGCTTCGGCATAATTAACTTCAACTTCTGCCTTTGCATTGACGGCTTTTTCCGTTGGAAGACATGTCATCATTCCGGCAGAAAGCGCAATTGCTGATACTGCGGCGGCAACTTTCTTAAAAATCATAGATATTAACCCCTCTCTGTTAAATAGTATAATTTTAATATACAATATTTATTTTAGTTTGTCAATAATAATCTGAAAATTTTATCATAATGTCCAGTCGTGAATCCTTTCTCCGTTTATTTTCAGTGACGCTGAACGGATAACTCCGGCTTTTTTAAGTTCTTCCAGAAGCCTGTAATAACCGTCAATAATTTCCTGTCTGTCGTCCGAATAAATGCTTTCGCACGGATAATTAACGTCTGCACACACATAACCCTTGTATTCCTGCCATTCGTATTTTTCGCTTCTCCATTCGGCATAAAGAAAACCTTTCCATTTTTCGCCGTGAACCGATTTCAGAACACCATTATTAGTATGGTTTTCGGGCTTGAAACAGAACAATTTATTGTCTTCCTCAATATAAAGCCGTCCACATTGTGAACACTGATAGACAGTCTTTGTCATATCCGGAACTCTGAAATAAAAATTATCAACAAGTTTTTTTCTGTCCGGACACTCAGAACCAATAATTGACGACACTGAATCAAGATAATCAAAATAGTCCTGGTCTGACATAATACGCCCTTTATAACTAAGATGGTCTGAACTGTCGTGTATCTTATAACCGCAATAACACCTTATCCAACTCATAATTATCCCTTTCCGTGTATGATTTCAAGTGTCAGTTTATCATACTGTCCGTCATAGAATTTTTCAATGACTTTGCTGAAAACTTCTACAGACGGGTCGGCTTCGTGAAAAAGCGTCATACTGGACTTGACTTTCATAGAATCGGTATATCCCAGTATATTTACAGCGGTATCATTGTTTTTTAACAGTTCTTCTGAAATTTCGGTCAGCCTTGCACGAAGTACAGGGTTTGCAAGATATTCCCGTGCTTCGTCAAGGTTTTCTATACCGTAATATTTCGCTGTACCGCTGTAACCCAGATGTTTAAGCTGCGGAAAAATATACCATATCCAATGGGACGTTTTTCTGCCGTTCCGGATTTCAGCAAGTGCCTGTATGTAATGCAATTCCTGAGCCTTTAAAAATCTTTCCATAAGCCCTCCTGTCAAAATAAAAGGGACTGCACACATATGCAGTCCCCTATCAGGTAAAAATAATTATTCAGCGTCTGAAGCGTTATCTTCGAGGACAGCACGGATAGAAATGCTTATTCTCTTGGAGTCTGCATCAACATCAATAATCTTTACGTCAACCTCATCGCCAACTGAAAGAACGTCCTTAACGTTTTCAACTTTCCTGTCGGCAATCTGAGAAATATGGATAAGACCGTCAACACCGTCAACAATCTGAGCAAATGCGCCGAATGAAGTAATAGATACGATTGTAGCCTTTACAACATCGCCCACGCTGTAGTTATTCATGAAGATTTCCCACGGGTTGTCTTCTGACTTCTTGTAACCGAGAGAGATTCTACCTGTTTCCTTGTCAAGGTCCTTGATGTAAACTTCAAGAGTATCGCCGACGCTTACAACTTCGCTCGGGTGTCTGAGTCTTTTCCATGAAAGTTCGGAAATATGCACCATTCCGTCAATACCGCCGAGGTCAACAAATGCGCCGAAGCTTGTGAGGGATTTAACCTTGCCGGTAAATGTATCACCAATGCTTGTTGTTTCCCAGAACTTAGCTTTAGCTTCTTCTTTGCGGGCTGTCTGCACGGCTCTTACAGAACCAACAGCTCTCTTTCTGCCCTCAGTAACTTCAATAATCATAAATTCAACTTTCTTCTTGAGGAGCTGTTCAAGTTCCGCACCTCTGGGAAGACCTGTCTGAGAAGCCGGAATAAATACTCTTACGCCATAAGCGTTGAGGGTAACGCCCTTGTTTACAACGTGCTGTACAGTACCTTCGAGTATAGTACCTTCTTCCTTAGCCTTTACGATTTTTTCGTAACCAGCCTGTTCGTCAACCTTTCTCTTTGAAAGAGAAGCAGTACCTTCAGCGTCATTGACCTTGATTACAACGAGTTCGATTTCATCGCCAACGCTTACAATGTCTTCGGGTTTTTTAGAAGCGTCATCTGTAAGGTCATCGAGAGCGACATATCCGGTGTGCTTAGTACCAAGGTCAACTACGACTTCGGTATTATTTACAGACATTACTGTAGCTTTGACTTTTTCTCCTGTATGTATTTTTTTGAATGACTGGTCAAGCAATTCCTGAAAGTTCTCCTCTTCCTGAATTGTTTCCTTTTCAATTTCTGCCATTTTGGTTTGTACCTCCTTAATTATATAAGCCGGAGTGGACGCTCCGGCAGTAATGCCGATATTTTCAGCATCGGGGAGCTTCAAAGTGTCAAGCTCGTCCGAATTTTCTATATGATACGTTTTGCAGTAACGGCTGCACACTTCATACAGTTTAACAGTATTTGAGCTATGTCTGCCTCCGACAACAATCATAAGGTCAGACTTCCGAGCCAGTTCACGGGCATCAGTCTGACGGGCATCGGTAGCGTTGCATATTGTATCAAATATAACAATATTATTGATGTTATCCGGAATTTCCTCCAAACACTTTCCCCATAATAATATATTATACGTTGTTTGAGCGACAAAAGCAATAGTTTTTTGAAAATTTTTGTCCAGATTCGCAAAAAAGTGATTTAACTCAAAATTATCCTTAAAAACGAAGTAATTTTCGTCACAATGACCAACGATTCCTTGGACTTCGGGATGATTTGCGTCACCTGCAATCAGAATCATACAGCCCTCTTTTGATTTTTCAGCAACTATTTTATGGATTTTAGAGACAAACGGGCAGGTAGCGTCAAGCATTCTGTTTCCTTTTTTTCTAATCTGTTCATAAATTTCCCTGCTGACGCCGTGCGAACGTATAACGACAGTTTCATCTGTCCGGAGTTCGTCAACGGAATTAACAATTCTCACGCCCCGTGCGGTCATATCATTCACAACGTCCTGATTATGTATGATAGCCCCGAAAGTAGCCACTTTAGCACCCTTATCAAGTTCATTATACACCATTTTCACGGCTCTGTCAACCCCGAAACAGAAACCTGCCGACTTTGCAACAGTAATTTTACTCATTCTGCCTCCTGTCCGCCCTCTGCAAGGGCTTTTATGTCTGCCATATAACGGTTTTTGAGCTTCACAAGCTGACGGGTATTCGGATTATCGCATATTTCGCAGTAATCAGCCGGATTTATTGGCTCGCCGTATTTTACAGTAACTTTTGTACGAAATTTAAGTTTTTCGCCGAAAACTATGCCTACCGGAACTATAGGTTTACCGGAACGTGCCGCAATCAGTGCCGCACCGGAATGACCTTTGTGTACTTTGCCGTCTTTGGAGCGTGTACCCTCCGGAAAAATAAACAGACTTCTTCCCTCCTGAAGGCTTTCAACAGCCTTGTCAATAACGCCCATATCGCCCTTACCTCTGGAAACCGGAAAAGCTCCCAGCCACGTTATAAGACCGCCGAAAAATCTGCTTTTAAAAAGTTCCTCTTTAGCCATAAAAGCGTGTCTGCGAGGCACTGCACAGCCCACAAGCGGAGGGTCAGCATTTGTGCGGTGATTTGAAGCATATATTACAGGCGTATCTTTCGGGATATTTTCTCTTCCAATATAATGAATGTCAAAGGCTATAGCAAAGCATAGTCTTAAAAAAGCCTTTACGATAGCGTAAGCCATAATATTATCCTCCTGTTTTTTCCGTAATTATCCTTATGATTTCGGCGGCGGACTGTTCAAGGGTAAGATTTGTCGTGTCCACCAGAACGGCATCTTCTGCCTGTCTGAGAGGTGCAACCGGACGGTTCATATCATTGCGGTCACGTTCGATTATGTCGCTTAAAATCTCCTCATAGCACGGACAATTCGGTTTTTCCGCAAGTTCCCTGTAACGGCGTTCTGCACGTTCTTCCGGAGTGGCTGTCAGGAATATTTTAACATCTGCATTCGGAAGTACAACTGTTCCGATGTCTCTGCCGTCCATAATGACGTTATTTTCACGGGCTATTTTCTGCTGTGTGCCGAAAAGATATTCACGCACGGCAGGCATTGCGGAAGTCCTTGAAGCCTCCATTGAAATCTCAGGCGTTCTTATAAGTCCTGAAGCGTCCCTGCCCCCTAAAAATACCCTTTGCGTACCGTCAATGAATTTCAGTGAAACATCGGCTTTTTTTATTTCTGCCGGAATATTTTCATCAGAAATATTGTTTTCCCTGATATAAAGAGCGATAGTTCTGTACAAAGCACCCGTATCAACATATATGTATCCCAACTTTGCAGAAACCATTTTTGCAATGGTGCTTTTGCCTGCTCCTGCCGGTCCGTCAATTGCAATATTTATACTCATTTAAAAAACTCCTTTACATATATAGTGCGGCTGAATATGCCGTTGAAAACGCTATCTGCAAGTTGAATCCGCCTGTATAAGCGTCAACATCAATGACTTCTCCGGCAAAATAAAGCCCCTCAATGATTTTTGACTGCATAGTTTTAGGATTTATTTCTTTGACTGAAACGCCGCCGCTTGTTACAATAGCCTCGTCAACCGGACGGAATGCCGAAATCCTTACCGGAAACGCCTTTATAAGTTCACCGAACTTATGCCGCTGTTCTTTCGTGATGCTGTTAACTTTCTGTTCCGCCGAAATCCCCGAAAGCTTCACAACAACTGGAATGAGTTTTGCCGGAAGCAGTTTTCTGATACCGTTCACAAAGTCACGGTTGAGGTTTTCCGCAAAATCCCTTTGGATACGTGCGTCAAGCTGTTCCGGTGAAAGTGCAGGTTTGAGGTCTATAAGAATCCTGTATCTGTCGGGGGACATCTCCCGAATATGAGAACTTGCGCTCAGTACAAGAGGTCCAGACAGTCCGAAATGTGTGAAAAGCATTTCGCCAAGCTCGGAATATATAAGCCTGTCACGGTCATAAAGATTAAGTGTTACATTGCGCAGGGACAGACCCATCATTTCATTGCAGTACCTGTCCGGAGATACAAGCGGTACAAGACTGGGTTTTATTTCGGTTATTATATGACCTACGCTTTCCGCCAATGTATACCCGTCCCCTGTTGAGCCTGTATTAGGATAGGACTTTCCGCCGCACGCTATCAGCACTGACTTTGCATAAAATTCCTCTCCGCCGGCTCTAACGCCTTTGCATACGCCGTTTTCCGTAATAAGTTTTGTTATACGCTTTTTTACAACCTTAACGCCGGATTTTTTCATTTCCCTTTCCATAGCATCTGCAATATCATTGGCGTTGTCGCTTACCGGAAAAACCCTGTTTCCCCTTTCGGTCTTGAGAGGCACGCCGATTTCCTCAAAGAAGTCCATAGTACTGTATGCATCAAACGCAGAAAATGCACTGTACATAAATCTGTTATTAACGGGGATATTTTTCATATGCTCTTGTATGTCGGAATTATTGGTTAAATTACATCTTCCCTTGCCGGTAATGCGGAGCTTGCGACCCAACTTGTCATTTTTTTCAAACAATAATACGCTTTTCCCGAACCGTGCCGCATGAACTGCCGCAAAACATCCGGCGGCACCTCCGCCTATTATAATTACATCAGTCATTTTCCCATCAGCCTTTTCATTAATTCAAGCATTTCTGAACGTCTCTGTTCAGTTGCGGCGGCGTCAATAATCCATATGCCGTCACTCCTGATTATAACATCTCCTTCACGGGCGTTTTCCGGAAGCTCTGAGCGATTGATTTCAGTCATTACGCCGTCAATTTCAATAACGGCTGTATTATTTTCAAAACGGTCTATAACAGTCATATTATTCCCTTTCCGTCTTAACAGTCAAATCCTTGCCGTCCGATTCAAAAACCACTGTACCACATAAATCAGTCCGGTAAATTCTGTCCGTGAACTTACTTAAATTTTCAATTGTCACATCGCACGGGTGTCCGTATGAGTTGCCCTCACCGCACGAAATAACCGCATAATCAGGTTTTATGACATTCAGGAAGTCTTCTGAAGATGATGTATCACTTCCGTGATGTCCTACTTTGTAAACGTCTATATCCTCTAAAGCGTTATTTTCAAGCATTTCTTTTTCCGCAAGTTTTTCAGCATCTCCGGTAAATATAAAGCTGTTTTTCCCGTGGTGCATTATGAAACTTACTGAATAGTTGTTGACATTGCTGTAGTCCTCACTGTTGGGAGCGATAATCTTCAACTCAGCATCACCAAGATTTATTTTTCTGCCAAGTTCTGCCTCAGTAAGCGAAAGTTTTTTAGCGGCACAAGCTTTGAGGAATTTTTCAAAGTACTTTGTAGTCGGAGTGTCGCTGTCGTCAATGTGCGGTATAATCATTTCGCCTATCTCAAAGTGTTCAACAATCTTGCTCATACCGCCCATATGGTCGGAATGCGGATGAGTTCCCACAACATAATCTATTTCTGAAACACCCATATTGTCCAGATACGAAATAACCCTATCCGCATCGCCGGATTCTCCGCAGTCAATGAGCATTCCCTTTCCGCCGGACGTTATGTAGATACTGTCACCCTGTCCGACGTCTATGTAGTGTACCGAAAGCTCTCCGGAAGATGACATTCCGCCGCCGAAAACATTCCATACCACAAAGCCCACTATCATTAATACTATTACCGGAATCGCTGTTATCAGCGTTTTCCTTTTCTGTTTCGGTGATTGGCTGTCGTACTTCTTTTTGGTCTGCTGTGCGTATTTGCTGAGTTCTTTTTTCTGTTCGTCCGAGAGTCTGAACGCCAATTTTTATCGCCTGCCTTTTTGTTATTTTTTGCCGTATCTTCAACAAGACATTTAGGTGATGTACCTATCAGGTCATACCGTCCGGCTTTTCTAAGTGCCTTTAAAACAATTTCCTTATTCTGCGGTCTGAAATATTGTAACAATGCTCTTTGTGCCGCCTTTTCCTCCGGAGTTTTCGGGACGTATATTTTTTCCATAGTATACGGGTCAAGTTCCGTATAGAACATACACGTTGAAATCGTTCCGGGAGTTGGATAGAAGTCCTGCACCTGCTCCGGACGGATTTTGTTTTCTTTCAGGAATACAGCAAGGTCTATTGCTTCATTCAGAGTGCTTCCGGGGTGAGATGACATAAGATACGGCACTAAATACTGTTCCTTGCCGATACCCTTTGTTATTTCATAAAAGCGTTTCTGAAATGCCTTGTAGGCTTCAATATGAGGTTTTCCCATTCTGTCAAGCACAACCGCTGAACAGTGTTCCGGAGCGACTTTCAGCTGACCGCTTACGTGATATTTTATGAGTTCACGCATAAACTCGTCATTTTTGTCCTGCATAAGATAGTCATAGCGTATTCCCGAACGTATGAAAACTCTTTTTATACCTTTAATTTTGCGAATCCTGCGGAGAATCGAAAGATATTCCGTATGGTCGGCTTTAAGAGCCGGACAGGGTTCAGGGGCTAAACACTTCTTACCCATACAAAGCCCTTTGCTTAACTGCTTTTCACAAGATGTACTTCTGAAGTTAGCCGTAGGTCCTCCGACATCGTGGATATAGCCCTTAAAGTCCGGCATATGGGTTATGCGTTCGGCTTCTGCAAGTATGGACTTTTCGCTCCTGAAAGTAACACGCCGTCCCTGATGCAGGGCTATTGAGCAAAAGTTACAGTACCCGAAGCAACCACGGTTATGCGTTATCGAAAAACGGACTTCCTCAATTCCGGGAACACCGCCCAGTGCTTCATAAAACGGGTGATAAGTCCGCATATACGGCAGTGAATAGATATGGTCAAGTTCCTCTGTAGTGAGACTGTATGCCGGCGGATTCTGAACAAGCATCATTTTTCCGTGCCGCTGAATTATGGTTTTGCCGTAAACTTCGTCCTGCCAGTCGTATTGAATTTTAGTAGCCTTTGCGTATTCTAACTTGCTGTCCCTCACCTGCTCAAATGACGGACACTGCGCCGCCCCCAACGGTGTATTGACTGGTTCTGTCAGATAGCAAGTCCCCCGTATATCGTGAATGTCCTTAATATTTTCGCCGTCCGCAAGCCGTGTGCAAAGTTCCTGTATCTGGTGTTCACCCATACCGTACATAAGCAGGTCTGCACCGCTGTCCGCTAAAACTGACGGTCTTACAGAATCGTCCCAGTAGTCGTAATGGGCAAAACGTCTTAACGAAGCCTCCAGACCGCCTATTGCAACCGGAACGTCCCCGAAATACTCACGTATTTTCTGACAGTACACTATAACAGCACGGTCGGGACGTTTTCCGGCGACACCTCCGGCAGTGTACGCATCGTCAGAACGCTTTCTCTTGGCGGCAGTGTAGTGCGCAACCATAGAATCAATATTTCCGGAAGTTACCAGAAACGCATATTTAGGACTTCCGAATTTTTTAAAATCCCTGTCCGAGTGCCAGTCGGGCTGTGAAATTATCCCGACTGTAAATCCCATTGATTCAATAAGTCTTGTGACGATAGCCGCCCCGAAACTCGGGTGGTCAACATAAGCGTCGCCCGTCACATATATGAAGTCAAACTGCTTAATACCGAGTTCGTCCATTTCCTTTCTGGTTATCGGTAAAAATCCCTTATACAAAGCTCGTCACCTCCTGATTTACTGATTGCGGATTTTTCTTTCGTCATACTGCATTTTTGACATAAGCACCTTACGGGGCTTTGCACCCTCGCTCGCTCCTATAACACCCATTTCCTCAAGCTCGTCCATAATTCTTGCGGCTCTCGCATAACCGAGTTTGAGTTTACGCTGTAGCATTGACGTTGAAAGCTGTCCATTATTTACAGCGACTTCAATAGCTTTTTCCACAAAATCGCTGTCCGTAACCGCAACGCTTACGTCATCACCGCCGCTGTTTGAGCCTTTGGACTGCGGTACAAAGCTTTCGACTGCCTGCACAATATCGTTGTCATATTCTCCCTGTATCTGCGAACGTATGTAATCAAGAGTAGCATTTATATCGTTTGCCGAAGCAAAACACCCTTGTACACGCACGGGTTTGCTTGTGCCTATGGGCATATACAGCATATCGCCGTTACCTAAGAGTTTGTCAGCACCAGCCATGTCAATGATTGTGCGTGAGTCAACCTGCGACATTACCGAAAGTGCTATACGGCTCGGGATATTAGCCTTGATAAGTCCTGTAATAACGTCCGTTGTAGGTCTCTGCGTGGCGATTACAAGGTGTATTCCGGCGGCACGCCCCATCTGTGCAAGGCGGCAGATATAGTCCTCGACTTCCTTTCCGGCAACAAGCATCATATCAGCCAGTTCGTCAATGAATACCACAATCTGCGGCATTTTCTGAATATCCTCATTCTGTTCCGCATAGTCATTATACGACTTCAGGTCATTTGCTCCTGCGTCCGCAAATATCTGGTAACGCCGCATCATTTCGTTTACAGCCCAGTTCAAAGCACCTGCAGCTTTTTTGCAATCCGTGACTATCGGTATAAGCAAATGCGGTATGCCATCAAATACTTTAAATTCAACTATTTTCGGGTCAATGAGAATCAGTCTCACTTCGTCCGGAGTAGCGTTATAGAGAATGCTCATTATTATTGAACGTGTACACACGGATTTACCCGAACCGGTAGTTCCGGCTATAATAACGTGGGGCATTTTAGCAATATCGCCTAAAATTATATTTCCGGCAATGTCCTTTCCGACTGCAAAAGTCAGTTTACTGGTATTATTCCGGAATGCCCGTGATGACAACAGCTCACGCAGGGTAACAGTATCCTTGTTTTCGTTGGGGACTTCGATTCCGACAACGGATTTCCCCGGTACAGGGGCTTCGATTCTTACGCCCTGCGCCGCAAGGTTAAGTGCTATATCGTCCTCAAGATTCTTGATTTTCTTTACCTGTACGCCAACTCCCGGCTGTACTTCATAGCGTGTTATTGAAGGTCCACGCAGAATATCACGGATAATTACTTCAACTTTAAAACTCTGCAAGGTATTTACGATTATGTCGGCTTTTGAACGCATTTCAACGGCAGCTTCTGCGCTGTTGAGCCTGTTCTTCGGCAGTTCCAGAAGTTCCAGTGACGGAAGCTTATACTGCATATCTTCGGAAATTTCATTGATTATCATTTCACCCGAAGACTTTTTCTTTCTGGTTTTTTCGGCGGCACGTTTTATGAGTGCTTCAAGACGGTCATCTTTTTCTTCTGTTTTGGAAGTTTCCGGCTCAGGCTTTTCCGGAGTTTCAGCGGTTTCCGGCTGTTTTTCAATAAGTCCGTCAGATTCAAGCGGTATGTCAAACCAGTATTCTTCCTGCTGTTCCGGTTCGCTGTTTACCGGAACTGATATTTCAACAAATTCCGGATTGGGTTTAGGTTCGGGACGGTTATTTATTATGTCTATGGCTTCAAGGTCAGCGTCAAACGATTTTTTTTCAATATCGTCATTGAAGTCATCGTCCTCAAATACCTCACCGAAACTTCCGCCCATAAGCATTGAAAAAAGTCCCTGCATTACTCCGCCCAGATTTCTGAAAGGCTTTGATATTAGGTCAAGAAATTCCATAAGACTTTTTTTTGTGTAGAACATTCCCACTACAAAGAACATCATTATTGTAATAATTCTTGCGCCCATACCTCCAAAAAATCCCAGTAAAGGTCCTGCTATCAGATAACTTGCAACTCCGCCGCCCTTTAGTCTCATACCGTCATTGTAAAGGTTTCTGATATGTTCCTCAAAATTGTTTCCCCTGAGTTCTCCTCCAAAAAAAATCTGTATTGCCCCGCTGACAAGGAATGCAAGGATAATTCCCCATACTGCACGGTCTGCCACACACTTCTGACTGCGTTCTTTTCCGATTTGTATTGCTGTATATATGAGTATCGCCGGAACGGAAATTACTGCTGTTCCGAACATTCCCAATAAAAAATCATGTGATTTCAGCCAGCCCTCAGAACCTTTGAAAAGCATCATAAAAAGCGTCAGTACTCCTATTGCAAAAAGCACTACTGACCAGAACTGGTTTTTGTCATTTACCGGCGGAAGGAATTTTTGAAACAATGAATCAGACTGATTTTTTTTATTATTCTTATTAGCTTCTGCCATTACAAGTCCTCCGAATAAGGATTTACGGGCGAACATCGTCCGCCCTGCTGATTTTTTCAAATATAACGTTTTTCTGAATTTTCAATCAGATTATAAAGACACTCCATAGCATCACTAAGTCCGCCCAGCTCGTCAATAAGACCTATTTCAACAGCCTTATTCCCTTCCAGAACGCTTCCCACATCAAGAACAAGCTCCTGAGTGTTGAGCATAAGACTGCGGAAATCGTTTTCACTGACATTGCTGTTTGAAGTGACAAAATTAATAATTCTGTCCTGCATCTTGTCGAAATACGCCAGCGTCTGAGGCACTCCCAGAACAGTGCCGTTCATACGTACGGGGTGTATCGTCATTGAAGCTGACGGCACTATAAAGGAATGTTTCGCACTTACGGCAAGCGGTACGCCTATTGAATGACCGCCGCCGACAACAAGCGATACAGTCGGAGTCTTCATACCTGCAATGAGTTCTGCAATTGCAAGCCCTGCTTCAACATCTCCGCCGACTGTATTGAGAATTATTAAAAGTCCCTCAACGCTTCTGTCCTGCTCGATTGCCACAAGTGCCGGAATTATATGTTCATATTTTGTCGTCTTGTTCTGTTCCGCAAGCACGTAATGTCCCTCTATCTGCCCTATAACCGTCAGGCAGTGTATAAGGTGCTTTGAGTTCTGCGAAATACTCTGCCCATTTTCAGCAGCAAGTTTTGCCTCATCAATTTTTTCTTCCGTAACGGTCTTACCGTTCATATTTTCGTTATCCAAAATATATGCCCCGCTTTCATGATATTCTCACTTTTTATTATGCGGAATTTTTCAGGGTATATACATGTCTCATATACACATATGACGCTGCCGACGACTTAATA
>CAMWRL010000017.1 GCA_947176685.1 uncultured Ruminococcus sp.
CTGTCAAACAAGGGTACATATAAAAGAGCCTGCAAGGATATTGACGGAGAAAATCCTGACTTTGATTTCGTGGAAAATTCCGCAGTAGTCCGGACGGGCGGCGAAACCTGTACAATAACAGTACCGTTTGCCGAAAGCAAATGCACTTGTGCGGCAAGGGGAATATGCCGTCATATAGTGGGGGCGATAATGATACTTCGGGACAATATGGAGATTCCGGCAGAAGTACCCGAAAAATCTGAAACGCCGAAAGAGATTCCGGAAGATTTAAAATTACAGATTTCCGGAGCAGATGAGAATTTTCTTACTGACCTTTCCAACAAAGGCACGTATAAAAGAGCCTGCAAGGACGTTGACGGCGAAAATCCTGACTTTGATTTGGGTGAAAGCTCCGTAACAGTCCGGACAGGCGGCGAAACCTGTACAATAATAGTACCGCTTGCCGAAAGTAAATGTACCTGTTCGGCAAGGGGAATATGCCGTCATATAGTCGGAGCAATAATTATGCTTCGCAACATCATAGGAACAGACAATATAACTATACCGGAAATTCCCGAAAACGTGCAGTCGTCACCAGCTGAAAGCGTTCCGGAAGAACCGCCGGAAGATAGTCTGCCGGAGCGTGAGGTTGAAAAAATCCACAACTGCGTGAAACAGTGCCTTGAAACGTTGGGTAATATCGTAAAATATGGACTTGTGCGTATTCCGGAGAGCCTGCCCGATATGCTGGAGGCTTCGGCGGTACGCTGTCACTCGCTGAAAATGGCAGATGCTGAACGTACTCTCCGTGAAACCGGAAGTCGTCTGTCCGACTGCATAGCAAGAAGGGCTTCGTTCAATATGGACAGTTTTATAAGCGAAATATGCTATTGTACGGGACTGCTTGACAAGCTTACGGCGGACGGGCTTAAACCCGAACAGTTGGGGACGTTCCGGCAGACTTACGAAAAGTACGGAAAAAAATTAACTATACTGCCAGTCGGACAGCGGACTGTCCACGGCGATTATACAGGGGAAATATACTACTTCCTCAACATAGACCCTTACGCCGAACAGCGTTTTCTGTCGTTGTCGGATGTAAGACCTGTTTTCTACGATAACAGACAGAAATATTTTCAGAGCAACAGTTTTGTGTGGGGAATGAACACCCCTATAAAAAATATGATGCATTCTGAAATGGTTTTAATCAACGCAAAAATAAGTAATGGTAAGCTTTCGACTTCGCAGGAGACTACAATTTTAACGTCCTATGAAGCAAAGATTGACTGCAACGAAGTAAGGGACTTGATTTATACGGATTTCAGACAGCTTGCGGTTGAGATTACGGAAAAGCGTCCTGAAACGGAACTTGAAAAATTGTGTTTCGTACAGCCGGAAAGATGCATAGAAAGTACGTTCGACAAGTACGCACAACAGCAGGTATTTACCATTGAGGACGTACAGGGCAACAGGATTTCAGTTCGTGCGAAGTACTCCGCAAAAAATAAGGAATTTATAGACCTGCTGGAGAGTATCGGCAAAAAAATGCTTGACCACCCTAAAAAGAATTACGTATTTCTTGCGACTGCGTACATATATGACGGCGAACTGACATTATTCCCGATAGAAGTGTACGACTTTATAAAGAAAAAGTACGGCGAGCCTTACGAACTCCCCGAAAAGTACGGCAATGCAGAAGTTTCAGCAGGATATGCCGAAAAGATTCTTGGCTTTTTCACGGAAGTAACGGACAGGATTTCGGTAATAGTGCGCAGCGGTCTGCAAGCCGACATAAAGAATGACCACAGACTTGAAAATATGGCGTTCAACTACGGTCTGAAAGGACTGAGCCGTATTATAGGGGATTTTATGGACAGTGCGTCATCATACCGTCACCGCACGGACGGCGACAGTACAGAAGTCCTGCTGAAAATGCGTCTCATATCCGACTACATACGTCAGGGCAGACAACGCCTTGCATTAATCACATCTCTATCAAATATGAAAGGAAGTAAATGAATTATGCTTTATGCAAACAATCCGCAGAGTTTTCCGAAACTCACAAAGGCACTTGAAAACTATGGAGTTGACAACGCTGTAATAGACGCTGCACTCGAATACCTCGACATCTCAAAGGAGAGAAACAACGCACTTCTGGACAAAATACCGGTTCAGACCTATATTGACAGCTGGCGTAACCGTGAAAGTCTTGAAACCGCCGTAAAGCGTGAAATCCTGCCGAAAGACCACGAACTTCTTGAACGTTATGTGCTGTTGAGTCAGGCACTCTACAGGGAAGAATCCGGTGAATTTATGTATTATATTTACGGCGGTCAGTATAATACACTGAAAGAACACGAAAAGGACGTTGTAAAAATCCTGTCATCAAGGTTCGGCGACAAGGCAGAGGCTTGTTTTTGTGCAGTAATGGCAGCTTTTGCTGTTCACCACGGTTCTTGGACAGCCGATTATAAAAGCCCCCGAATCTGTGAGGAAGCCGTTGAGTTTGCGGAAAATCCGCTTATAAAAGCAATGCTTTGTGCATTAGCCCTCAACCAGACGGCACTTCCGGAAAAGCAGAACATTATTGAAAAACTTATTTCAAAACCCCGTACAGATTCCGTTACGGAAAAGGTACTTGCACATATAATGGACATCAGAAGAAAAGCAGTTTCCGGTATGGAAGTTCTGCTTGCAACCGCAGAGGGAGCATATTTTTCGGACAAAATGAAAGAGTATTTCATATCTGAACTCAGAAAGGGTTATGATACTCAGCTTGCGGAAATGGCTGTAAACAGACTGCCCAACCCGAACAGGACGCTTAATCTTATTGTGGAAGTTCCCCAATGTGTGGACGCTACATATATAAGGTGGCTGGCAGAGAAGAAGGGCATAACAATGTTAAAGGAATGTTTCGGAGTGCTTGCAGTTAAATGTACCGATGAGTATATTAAAGCTATGAATTCGCTTTCTGACATATCAAAGGCAGAGCAGATGGAAGAAATTCTGAAAGAAGCAAATCCGAAGTATATCGCTAAGGAAAATCACCTCAAAGAAAAGGCGCAGGCACGTATTTCAAAGGATTTAGGCAATTGTTTCGGCGATTATAAGGAAGAAATACGCAAATATCTTTCCGGAAGTCTGGAATTTGCCGATATAAAGGATTGTGCAGTCAAAAATCAGGGTACGCCCAATCAGTTCAGCGGCTATATATTAGCTTACGGTATGGACGACTTTATGAAACGTGTACTTACTGTTATGACTTTCCTCAACTCGTGGAATGTATATTACTGTATAAGGAATGTGGCTGGTTTTGAAATAAAGGACAACGTTGAGCAGTATGTGGACATACTCGTGGAGATGACAGCGGACGGAGCAGTTGTTCTTGAAAGGCTCGGCTTTATTATTGACAACGTGTGGCAGAATGACAAGATGATGCTTGAAACTCCTAAAGCTATGACAAAGCATATTGAAATGTTTACGGACGTGGACGTTGCAAAAATGACAGTAACTACACGCTGGTTATACGTGACGGCTCTTGCGACAGCCAACAGAAACAAATATAAGTCTCAGATTATGGCAATGGCAGGCGATACAAGCAAGAAAATAAAAGAAGCACTTACAGCGGCGGTTTCGATACACTGGCACGATGATATTGTGGGACTGCTTACGGCTAAGAAATCCGGACTCCGTGAACTTGCGGTATCTGTCATTGAGAAAAACAATGACGGCACATACAAGACAGAGCTTGAAAAGGCTTTTGAAAAGGAGAAGTCCGAAAAGCTGAAAACACGTATTGCCGGACTTATCGGCGTAACCGTTGAAACTGAAACTACGGAGCAGGCGGCAGGTGTTGATATAGTTTCAAGTCTCGCCAAAGGCAACAAGGCTAAAAAAGTAGCGTGGTTGTTTGAACAGCCTTACAAAACACTTAACTTCAGGGACGGCGGTACAGTACCGGAGGACTATCTTAAAACCCTTATAATACTTTATTCGGATATGCCGTCAATCGCTGTAAACAGTACAGCAGTTGACATTGCCGCAAAGATAGACCCTTATGACCTCAATGACTTTACTGTTGAAGTATTCAGACGCTGGGCAGCCAAGGGTGCAGCCGCTAAAACCAAATGGGTAATGTGGTTCTGCGGAGTACACGGCGGTCACGGTATGATTGAGACCCTTATGAAGTACATAAAAGACTGGACTGAACATTCAAGAGGTGCGATAGCTTCGGAAGCTGTTTACGCTATGGCTGTCAACGGCAGTTCGGAAGCCCTTATGAATGTTGACAGTATGGCACGTAAATTCAAGCATAAGCAGGTACGCAACGCCGCAAACGATGCACTTGACAAAGCCGCTGAACTTCTGGGAATCACTAAAGAGGAGCTTGCAGACAGAATCGTGCCGGATATGGGCTTTGATGACAAGATGTGCAGAGTTTTCGACTACGGCAAGAGACAGTTTAACGTGTATCTTACGCCCACGCTTGAAATAGAGATTTACAACGGCGACAAGAAAGTAAAGAATATGCCCAAAGTCGGCGTAAACGATGACAAGGAAATCGCTGAAAAGTCCTATAATGATTTCAAGGTTATGAAAAAGCAGATTAAGACGGTTGTCGAAAACCAGAAACAGCGTCTTGAATACGTCCTGATGTGCGACAGAAAATGGACTTGCGAAAACTGGAAAAAGCTTTTTGTAAAGAATCCTGTAATGCACTGTTTTGCAATCGGTCTTATATGGGGAATTTACGATAATTCCGGACTGATTGAGAGTTTCCGCTATATGGACGACGGAAGTTTCACAAACATCAACGAGGACGAGTTTGAACTTCCGGAAAATGCTTCAATAGGACTTGTACACCCGATAGAACTTTCGGACGAACAGAAAGCTTCGTGGGCTGAACAGCTTTCCGACTACGAGATAATCCAGCCTTTCAATCAGCTTGGAAGATTATGTTTCAAGCCTACTGAGCAGGAACTCA
Source organism: uncultured Ruminococcus sp. (assembly GCA_947176685.1). Taxonomy (GTDB): domain Bacteria; phylum Bacillota; class Clostridia; order Oscillospirales; family Ruminococcaceae; genus Ruminococcus. Next base: position 4,964 of record CAMWRL010000017.1, read on the forward strand.
ATAAGGACGAAATAACACGTTTTGACGGCGTGGAAGTCGGCAACTACACGCTCAGGGGCAAGCTTACAAAGCAGGGCTGGAATACGGGTATTCCGCAGGACGCAGGCTGGTTCTGGGAGTTTGTTCGCAGTGACGTTACAAGGTGCATTAAAAACTCCGACGGCAGTACGCTTTATGAGGGCTACCACACGGAAATTGAGTTCAGCGGAATGGGCATTGACTATATGGACGCTGAAAACGTTACTCTTGGCAAACTGACTTTCGGTACTTGCGGAAGCAACAAGCATCTTAAAATCAAGAACGTAAATTCAAGATATTTCAGTGAAATAATAATGCAGCTTACCTTGCTGGGCAACGCTGCGAATAATACGGAGGTATAAATTATGGAAAAAAATTCAATCAAACCGCCTGTTGAGGTGCGTTATGCGGACGAACTCTCTCTGCTTGCAAGGTACGATAACGGAAAACGTCCGGAAAACTGGAAACTCTCTCCGCAGGCGGTCAGGACGTTCATTCTCGGCGGAAAAATAAAGACCGATGATGGCAAAGTCGAGATTTCAAGAAAGTTTTACGGCAACGACGCACTTGTTGAACGTTGTATTATAACGCTTGCCGGAAACCGTGGACTTATGCTTGTCGGCGAACCCGGTACAGCTAAAACAATGTTGTCGGAACTGCTGTCAGCGGCTTGCTGCGGCACAAGTACCAATACCGTACAGGGTACGGCAGGCACTACCGAAGATATGATTAAGTACAGCTGGAACTATGCTTTGTTGCTGTCGAAAGGTCCTTGCCGTGAAGCCCTTGTGCCGTCACCGCTGCTTGTGGGTATGGAAAAAGGCATATTTGCACGTTTTGAGGAAATAACCCGTACTCCTGCCGAAATTCAGGACAGTCTGATTTCAGTTATGAGTGACCAGATACTGAATATTCCGGAACTCGGCGACGACGGATTTGTTTTTGCAAAAGCCGGATTCAACATCATAGGCACTGCAAACACCCGTGATAAAGGTGTCAACGAAATGTCCGGAGCATTGAAAAGGCGTTTCAACTTTGAGACAGTCGAGCCTGTAAAGGACGTACGCCTTGAAAAGGAAATAATCGTCCGTGAAGCTCAGAACCTTGCGAAGTCCGGACATATTGATATGCCGATTGACACCGATGCGGCTGAACTCCTTGCGGTTACGTATCACGAACTTCGTGAGGGAATGACTGACAAAGGCACACGTATTGACAAACCCGCCGCCGTAATGAGTACTGCCGAAGCCGTTTCGGTGTACTATCAGACCATAAGTCACGCATGGTATTACGGTGACGGAAAAATAAATCTGGACGTTATGACGGAGAATCTTCTGGGAGCTGTATGCAAGGAAAACAAGGACGACCTCGAAAAATTAAAGGCTTATTTCCGTACTGTTGCGAAAGAAAAAAGTAAAGTTGGTGGATTATGGAAAAAATATTCGGAAACGGCAAAGCTGCTGAAATAATTCCGTATGACCTCAGCGGAAAAGTATTGTTGTTTCCGGTACGTCATCATAGTCCGGTGTGTACGTATCAGCTTGTCCGGACTATCGGGGAGTACAGACCGGAAATAATTCTGATTGAAGGTCCTGAAAATGCCAACGCTCTTATACCCGTGCTGACTGACGATAATACAAAACTTCCGGCGGCGATATATTACTACTACAAGGACACCAAAAAACTTGTAAGCGAAGATGCGGAAGACTATAAATGCTACTATCCGTTTCTGTACTCGTCGCCGGAGTACAACGCCCTTAAACAGGCAGAAATGCTCGGGATTCCGGCTGAATTTATCGATATGCCGTATTGTGACATTCTCATAAATACCGCTGAACATAAAGGTTTGCGAAAGAATACTGATAAACATAGTTATGCGGACGATACATATTTTACTCAAAGCAGATTCTATGAAAAGCTTTGTGACGAAACAAATGTAAGAAGTTTTGACGAGTTCTGGGAAAAGTATTTCGAGATAGGCGGACTATATCTTACTCCGGAAAATTTTGTAAAACAGCTTCACACATACTGCATAATTACCCGTTCTGAGACTTCTCCCGAAGAAATGCAGGCGGACGGCACTTCTGCCCGTGAAAGTCATATGGCTAAAAGAATCTCAGAAGCTATGGAAAAATATAATAAAATTCTCGTGGTTACGGGAGGTTTCCATAGTCAGGGAATTTATGAACTTCTCGATGCAAAAAAGATAAAGTCCCCGAAACTCCGCAGAATTCCGGCAAATCTTCACGGCTGTTATCCTATGGCGTACTCATACGAAGCTGCGGATGCACTTCACGGATACGCTTCCGGAATGCATTTCCCGTATTTTTACGATACGGTTGTTAAAAAGCTTCTTGACGGCGATTCTCCGGACAGCGTATATAATGATATAGTTCTTGACTTCCTTGTAAAGACCGCAAAACAGACCAACAAGAAAGATATTCCGGTGTCGATAGCTGACGTAACGTCTGCCAAGACCCTTATGGACGGACTGTCGGCATTGAGAAATTCCAGACAGTCCGGAATGTACGAACTTTATGACGCTGTAACAAGTACTTTCATAAAGGGAGAAAAAACTTTATCATCTGCGCTGCCTCTGGACATTCTCCGAAGACTTGCAACCGGTGACGGTGTGGGATTCATAGGCGACAAAACCCATGTACCACCGTTGATAACGGACTTTGAGGAACAGTGCAGGAAATTCAAACTGAAAATAGATGAAGCTAATCCAAATGACGTTGAAATATCATTGTTCACCACTCAGTTACAGATGGAAAAAAGCCGTTTTCTGCATAGAATGGAATTTCTTGATACCGGATTTGCCATAATGCGCAAAGGTCCTAATCTCCACGAAAACAAGGGCAGAAGCCGTGTCCGTGAAGAGTGGCGTTATGAACGTTCGCCGCAGGTTGACTCGTCACTGATTGACCATACAACTGACGGTTTCACGATTGAAGAAGCCTGTACAACTATTGCTGTCCGGAAACTCCGTGACGAAATGCGCTGCGAAATGACTGCACGTATAGCAGTTGACTGTTTTCTTATGGGAATAAAGTTACAGCAGTCTGAACTTGACCTGATTGATTCTGTTCTCAACACTGACGGAGATTTCTTTTCAGTCGGAAACGGTCTGCGGTATTTTGAAATGCTCAACAGTTTGCAGCAGCTTTATGACTTTTCCGACGGGTCTTCGCTTAACTATATAAAAAGGTGTTTTGAAAAACTCATAGTTTCATTGCCGTCAATGGCAAACGTTGCGGAAGAACGTGCAGATGATGTTATTTCCATACTGAAAACTATGTACGGCATTGTTGGAAACGTTATGCCGGAAGAAACGGAAACTTTTGAACAGACGCTCATCGTAATGACCGAGGCTGACAACAAAGAACCGTCAGTTTACGGGGCGGTGTCCGGACTGCTGTATGCTATGGATTCGGAAAAACGCTCCGATGCTGAAACCGCTATGCGTGGTTATCTTATGGGAACAGCTTCCATAAAGAAACAGGGGGCGGACTTCCTGAAAGGTCTTTTCTGTACAGCAAGGGATATAATACTTTCTGATGAGTCTTTCCTGAAAATGACAGATACCCTTATAACTGAAATGGAATACGATGATTTTATGGAAATTCTGCCGTCAATGCGACTTGCTTTCAGTTATTTCACTCCGGCGGAAATTCAGGACACGGCGCAGTCTGCCGCAAAGCTCCACAACGACAATAGGACTGACATTCTGAATAATAAGGCAGTTGATGAAAATATGTTTGCTTTCGGCAGTCTGCTTGACGAGGATATATGCGAATTTCTTGATATAGGAGTTGATTAAATGGGTAAACTTATAGTTATAGAGGGACTTGACGGAAGCGGCAAACATACTCAGGCGGTATTGCTGAAAGAGTGGCTTGAAAGTATCGGAAAATCCGTTAAAATGGTATCTTTTCCGAATTATGACAGTCCGTCATCTTCGCTGGTGAAAATGTATCTTGCCGGAGACTTCGGAAAAAATGCGGATTCTGTAAGTCCATATGCGGCTTCGGCTTTTTATGCGGTTGACCGCTTCGCAAGTTTCCGGACGGACTGGCAGGATTTCTATGAAAACGGCGGTATTATCATTGCAGACAGATATACGACCTCCAACGCCGTTCACCAGTGTTCAAAGCTATCTCCCGACCAGTGGGACGGTTTTCTGGAATGGCTCTTTGAATTTGAATACAAGTACATGGGTATTCCTGAACCGGATAATGTTATATATCTGCGTGCAGACCCAGAAATAAGTCAGAAGCTTATGACCGGACGTTACAACAGTGACGAAACAAAAAAAGATATTCACGAACGTGATGTTGATTATATGAGACGTTCGCAGGTGTCAGCGGACTACTGCGCCAGAAAATTCGGATGGAGTATCGTTGAATGTACAGAAAATAATGCTATGCGTTCTGTTGGGGAAATCTCCCGTGAAGTAAAAAATATTACTGAAAATATCCTGTAATATATAAAAAAATAGCTATTGCATTATATATTGTTTATTATAGCTGTTACCGAATTGTAACAAATGACGAATTTGAGTTGGATTTGAAAAAAAAGCTTGATTTTTATTTGTTTATGTGATAAAATAAAATCAGAGACGCTATATGACATTTTATATGGAATGATTTACCTTATTCAGTAAAAGCTGGAATCGGAAAAAGTATATTGACATTATCAAGGCATTATGTTATAATGTCCTTGCATATGGTAATCGGTTGGCTTAAAAATTTGTATTTCCAGAAATGTCAATGGTTTCTGTCCGAGCCGAAAGCTATTTATTTTACAGAGGGGGAGTAAAATGCAGGCTACTTATACTGATGACAGAAAAATGAATAAAAAAGAATTTAATGATGCCGCAAGGAATTTACTTGAAAGCAAAAAATCCAAAGAGGGTATAAAGGATTATCCGATACTCAATTTTTCTAAGAAAGACCTTGAAAAACTTCGGATATGTGTTGTTGAAACTCTGAAATCATCCGATGTTGTTCCTGCCCGTGGTAAGGTTTATGAAGTGTCAAAAAGAATATTTGATATTACTCTTGCATCTGTTGGTGCTTTGGTCGCTGTAATTCCGGTAGGTTGTTTTGCACTCGCAATCTTCCTTCAGGACGGCGGAAATCCGTTTTTTGTACAGGTTCGTCTTACAAAAGGCGGTAAACCATTCAGAATGTACAAGCTGCGTTCAATGTGCATTGATGCAGAAGAAAAATTTTCAGAAGTCCAGAAAGCCAACAAGTCTGACGGTCTTGCTTTCAAGAGCGACAAAGACCCACGCATTACTCCGATAGGACGTTTTATCCGAAAAACTTCTATTGACGAACTGCCTCAGCTTATTAACGTGCTTAAGGGCGATATGTCAATTATAGGTCCACGACCGCCGCTTCCAAGAGAAGTTGTGCTTTATACTCCTGAACAGATGAACAGACTTCTTGTCAAGGGAGGACTTGCATGTATCTGTCAGACTGAGGGCAGAAGTGATATGCCATTTGACGAATGGATACATACTGATATTGAGTACATAAAAAACAGAAGTATGGCACTTGATATAAAAATCCTTGTCAAGATGATTATTGCAGTTATCAAACGCAAAGGCGCAGAATAATAAAAAATCCGGACGGTTGCAAACTGTCCGGATTTTTTTGTTATAAGCTGTTTATCATTCGGGAGATTTCCTTTATATGACCGATAGTGTCGTTGTAACCCATTTCAATATCTGACTGGATTTTTTTCTGATTAAGATTTAGAGTACCGCTCATAAAACCGCCTAAATCCCTTGACGGAATAATATTTATAATATCAGCATCACGCATTTTATACTGTGAAGTAATATCGGCATCATATTTCAGGTGAACTGCGATTATTGATTTGTAGCCGTTGTTGTAGAGATACGAAACAGGTGTATTGCTTTTGTTGCCTGACACTCCGCCGTCAAAGTAGCATTCACCATTTATTTCCACTCCTGAAGCTCCCGTATACACTATCGGAAGTGCTGATGATGCAAGTATAATTTTCTTCTGGGTCTGCGGAGTGTACTTGTTAAGTTCAAAAGACTTCGGGTCTCCGTTGCTGTCACTGCATATGACGTAAATTCGTTTGTAAATATGACTGAAATCTACGTGCTGGTCAATGAGGTCGGCGATTTTTTCCTGATTGAAAGGCAGACCATCTTTCAGAAAGTCATTTACAACGTTGTCTTTTCTGATTGATTTGAAAAAGCTCATACTGTTAAGCACTATACTGTCAAAAAAGTTATCGGGTTTTATTCCGACAAAATCGGGGTCGGAGTAGTCAGGCAGAGCCGGAATTTTAGTAAGACGCTTTTTGTCAGGGTTAAGCATATCGGTTATTTTAAGGTTATTCCATATCTTTTCGGAATATTCAGCTCCCCGACTGTCCAGTAATACAGCATTCAACGCACCTACGGAAGTACCTGCTATAGTATCTATATAAGCGTCAGCACCCATTGCAGTAAGTGCTTTGTATACGCCTATTTCGTAAGCACCTTTAGCACCTCCGCCGCTGAGTACAAGTCCTATTCTGCCCGACATATTTCAATCTCCTTATAACGATTTTATCAATTCTTTAAAGCGTTCCATAGCTTCAATAGTTCTTTGTCTGTCACCGAACGCCGTAAGTCTGAACCAGCCCTCACCGTTTTTTCCGAAGCCTGCCCCCGGAGTACCTACAACAGCAATTTTTTCGAGCATAAGGTCAAAAAAATCCCAACTGCCCATATTGTTGGGACACTTGAACCATATATATGGTGAATTTATTCCGCCTGTGAATTTAACGCCGAGTTCTGACATAGTATCGGCAATAATACGGGCATTTTCCTGATAGTAGGCGATATTTTCGTGAATCTGTTCCAGACCCTTTTCAGTGAAAACGGCTTCTGCACCACGCTGAACGGGATATGAAACGCCGTTGAATTTACTGCCTTGTCTGCGACCCCATATCTGTGAAACAGATACTTCCGTACCGTCAGAAGCGATAACTTTGAGTTTGTCCGGAATAACCGTATAGCCGCATCTCATACCTGTAAAGCCTGCGGTTTTGGAGAGAGAACACATTTCAATAGCCACTTCGTCAGCACCGTCAACGCAGAAAATGCTGCGGGGAACGTTGGGGTCTGTAATGAAAGCCTCGTAAGCCGAATCGTAAATAATAACAGCATTGTTTTTCTTTGCATAGTCAATCCATACCGCAAGTTGTTCACGGGTATAAACCGAACCTGTAGGATTATTCGGGGAACAGAGATATATAATATCTGCGTGAACGTCATAATCCGGCATAGCCGCAAATCCGTTGTCTTCGTTGGAGTCGGCATAGATAATTTTTCTTCCGCTCATAAGGTTTGAATCAACATATACCGGATATGCGGGGTCAGTTACAAGAATAATATTATCGTCCCCGAAAATGTCAACAATGTTGCCACAGTCGCTTTTTGCGCCGTCATTGATTCTGATTTCGTCCGGTGAAACATCTGCACCAAAGCTTTTATAATATCCGGAAACGGCTTCTTTCAGAAAATCGTAACCTGCGCCGCTGTCCTCATAGCCCTTGAAAGTTTCTTTAACTCCCATTTCGTCGCAGGCTTTTTTCATAGCGTCAACGACTGCCGGAGCGATAGGAAGTGTTACATCACCGATACCCATACGGATAATATCGGCGTCCGGATTAGCCTGTTTAAAGGCGTTTATTTTTTTTGCAATGTTTATGAAAAGATAGTTTTTTTCCAGTTTAAGGAAATTTTCATTCAGTTTCGGCATACAACATACTCCTTTTTTTCGTTGATAAAATCATCTGATATAGTACCCTCGCAGATGTATTCAGCTTCTCCGGTCATCATTACAGTGCCGTCGGACTGGTAAATTATACGCAGGTCGCCGCCTCTCAGATGTACAAGGACTTCTTCATCATACGGACATATACCGTTTAGTACAGCCGCAACAACAGTTGCACAGGTACCCGTACCGCAGGCAAAAGTTTCACCGCTGCCACGTTCCCAGACACGCATTTTCAAGGTGTGACTGTCGATTACTTCTGCAAACTCAGTATTGACACGGTTGGGAAAAATTTCGTGATTTTCAAAATCAGAGCCGATTTTTTCAAGGTCAAGACCGTCAACACCGTCCGTAAAGATAACAGCGTGGGGATTGCCCATTGAAACGCAAGTCATATTCCAGACTTTTCCGGCAACTTCAACCGGCTGATTTATGAATCTCTGGAGATTGCTTTTCACCGGAATTTCAGACGGTACAAGGATAGCTTTTCCCATATCTACCTGTACAAGGTTAACTTTGTTGTTTTCAATAAAAAGTTTAAGGTATTTGATACCGGAATTTGTTTCAAGGGTAATATCGGTTTTGTCAGTAAGTCTCACATCGTAGACGTATTTACCGATACAACGGGTAGCGTTGCCGCACATCATAGCTTCAGAGCCGTCGGCGTTGAATATACGCATACGGAAATCAGCCTTGTCGGACGGCATAATCAGTACAAGACCGTCCGAGCCGATACCCTTGTGCCTGTCGCTTACTATAACCGAAACTTTTTCGGGTTCGCTGATTGTTTCTTCAAAACAGTTGATATAGATATAGTCGTTGCCTATACCGTGCATTTTGGAAAATTTCATAATATAACTCCTATTCGTGACTCATCGGAGATGACGGAAAATTCTGCTAACTTTTTCCGTCAGATATATTATATAACAATACGGAAAAAAAATCAAGAGTTTTTTTATAATAGTGTGACGGACAAAGCAAACCCACAGCCTGAATTATATATAAGCCTGCTTTTTGAGAATAGCTGAAACAGTCCGTCCGATAATCGTGAAGTAATTTATGTCAGTTACAGACCATTTCTTGAAACGTCCCACATAGCAGAATGAAATCATACCTTTGATTATATTGTTTTCGGTCATAAGGTACTGGACTGCTCCGCCGATATTCTGTTTTGACAGACTGATAAAGGCGTTATCATCACGCCCTTCAAGTTCGTTTACGTTGTCAATTGCAAGTATTCCGTCACCTGAAAAGCGTTCGGTATAGCGGTTCTTGAAAAGGTAGTAGGCGTTTTTTGCAGTGGAGTTTCCGCAGCTGAGAATAAGGTTCATATTATTGCCGGCAAAAACGCATATATCGTCAATACCGAACTGCATACGAATCTGCTCCAGAAGTACCGAAATATCCGGAATACGTCCGAACACAAGATTTTCGCTGAGCTGTCCGATAAACTCCAGACGGTGGGAACTTTCTTTTTTGTCGCTCAGAAAAGCTATTTTGTTTTTCATATCTTTTTCAACAGTGCCGTGCTTTTCAATATCATATATGACATAACGGTTCTGACCTTTTTGACGGGCAATATACAAAGCCTTGTCAGCCTGCATAAAAAGTTCGTCATAACTTGTGCTGTCGTGGGGGTATGTTGAAACGCCCATAGAGCAGGTGATGTGCATATCTGAGCGTTCCGCAAAAGCCCATTCGGTTTTTGTTCTGACTGCACGGAGTACGCCCCGTAAATCTGTTTCGTCGGAGGTATCTTCCAGCACTATAAGAAATCCTGCACCGCTGATACGTCCGACAATACCCCTTGCACCTATTTCGGTCTTGATTATTCCCGCAACCGTGAATATTACTTCGTCCCCGAAAAGATGTCCGTAACTGTTTACGATTTCGCTGAAGTTGTCAATATCCAGCAGCACAAGGTTGACACGGCAGGACGGCTTGTCCGAAAGAAGCTCCATAGCATAGGAAGTAACAGCCTGTTTATTGAGTACTCCGGAAAGAGAGTCCCTGTTAGCTTCCAGTGCGAGGTTTATGTCCTTTGATTTCTGACTGGAACTTACTACTGATATTATACCGGAAACTTTTCTGGTACAGGGGTCGTCATAACGGGTTATACCACGGAAAAGACACATTTCACGGTTTTTTCCGGCGGTGAGTATTGACGACTCAAACTCATAGTCAAAACGGTAAACGCCGTTTTTAATATCACGGCAGAGCTTAGTGAAAGTTTCGGTATAGCGAGAAAGTATATATCCGGACTGTATCGCTTCGGACTGCCATTCGTCAAGATAACGGTCAGTTATGACTATTTCACGACAGCAGTCAAACATATATATACGTATTTTTCCGGTCTGGAAACTGTACTCAAATGCAAGGTCGTTTATAAGGCTGAGTACGTGGCGGTATTCTGAAACGGTCTTTTCACGGGAATATGCGAGATTTTCGAGTGAAAATATATCGCTGAAGGATATACTGAAAAGTTTTTCCGTACTGTCCTGAAACATTCTGACAGAAGCGAGAGTCCAGCGCAGGGAGTTGTTTATGCCTTTCATACGGATAACGGTCTTTGCAGGAGTACCGCCTGAAACGATTTTCAGACAGTCTTCAATGCGGCTGAAATCGTTTTCATCAATTGTACGCTTTATTGAGTAGACAACATCGTTGCCGAAATACCTGAAAAAAGTCTCGTCAGCCCTCTGCGTATGGAAACTCCCGTCTATAATTACGTTGCCAAGAGTGTACATTTCCTCGTTTATAAATTCTGAATCCATATTATTCTCCTCGGACATCTTCATCTGATGCCGTTTCGGTCTGCATATTCTCACGGCGTTCGAGTATCTCAAAGACAAGTTTATATATCGTTGCGGCAGTTGGAACACCCAGCAGCATACCTGCTACCTTGAAAAGTCCGCCGCCTAAGGTTACGGACGCAAGTACCCATATTCCGGGCAGTCCGACAGAAGAACCGACAACTTTCGGATAAATAAGGTTGTTTTCGACCTGCTGAAGTATTACAAGGAATATTATAAAAATCAGTGCCTGCATAGGGTTGACAGTGAAAATCATAAAGGCACTTATAACAGCACCAATCAACGCTCCTACAATTGGTATCAGGGCAGTGACTCCCACGATAGTACCAGCCATAGCCGCATATGGAAGTTGCAGGATAGTCATTCCGATAAAGCATAGAGAACCTATTACAATAGCTTCAATGAACTGTCCTACAAAGAAATTCCGGAAAGTATCATTGGCAATGTCACATATATGATTGATGCGTCTGTTAAGTGTATCTCCTAAATAAGCCTTCTGGAAACGTACAATATCATTATGAATCTTATCCTTGCGGAGCAGGAGATACAGGGCAAATATAATCGCAATAACAATATTGGTGACGATTGATACAGTTGAACCTATTATTGACATCAGATAGTCAAAAACGTTATAAGCGCCGCTGCCTATTTTTTCGGTTATTCCCATAACGTCCGGTTCAATGCTCTGAATTATTTCCTGAATTTCCGGATATTCCTTGAAAGCCGTCTGTGCGAATTTCTGTACTTCATTGAAGAACGGCGGTATTTCTTTGGCAATCAACTTTACGGATTTTATAAGTTCCGGATAGACTATGCTTATAACCAGCATAACTATTAATGTTGCGCTTGCGAAAGTAAGTCCCACGCATACGGGTCTTCGGGATTTTTTTATAAACTGTGAGTTTTTTTGCGGAAAATAGTGCTTTTCATAAATGTTCAGTATAATATTGAACACGTAGGCAATTATACAGCCTGTCAGCAAAGGTACTAATGCTTTGAATGCAGTCTGGAGCAGTCCCGATACTACAGAAAAGTTTTTTACAACAATGCAGACTATCAGTGCAAGCAATGCTATAAAAATATATCGTTTCATTTCTTTTTTCTTCATCAAAGAAACCTCCTGAAAATATTTATAAATCAATTATAATATATGTGCGTGATAAAGTCACGATTAAAATTGTTAAATTTTGACTAATAAGTAATTTCATTTACATACTTGACCGGACGTCCGTGATATGATATAATC
>CAMWRL010000018.1 GCA_947176685.1 uncultured Ruminococcus sp.
AATTTGCTATATATTTTTTCAGACAACTTTCCGCCGCCCTTAGCAGAAACGCTGCCGACAACATAATTATAACCCTTATAATCGGGTCTTTCCGGAACTTAAAGATAATATCCAGAATAAGTCCAGCAGTAATTCCGGCAAGCACTCCGGCTGCAATAGAAACCGGTATATCCAGAAAATCCGAAATACTGACTTTTCCGCCCTGCGCCATAGTCACGAACGTTGAAAAAAGCACGATTACAAAAACGTCATCACACGACGCTCCGGCAAGTATCATCTGCGGAATGCTTTTTGCTGTACCGATTTTTTCCTCAATCAGCTTAACCATTCGGGGAACTACTACCGCCGGAGATACTGCACTGAGTACTGCTCCTATAACTGCGGACTCAGTTACTGTAATTCCCAGCAATACAGATGCAAATATAATATAACCGACTATTTCCAGACACGCCGGAACAAATGACATCATTACGGCAGGTCTGCCGACTTTTTTCAGGTCGGACAGGTTGAGCGAAAGTCCGGCTTTTATAAGTATTATTATAAGTGCTGTCTGCCGTAATTCAGAAGATATTCCCAGCACTGACGAGTCAATCAAGTCCAGAACGTATGAACCTGTTATTATTCCGGTCAGAAGCATTCCTATAATGCGTGGAAGCTTAAGCCTGCTGAAAACGTCTGCCATAAATATTCCCGCAATAAAGATAATCCCAAGTGAAAAAAGCATAAAAATTCCTCCATTAATAAATTAAAAAAGCCGACAACTTCTGCGTAAAGCAGAAGTCATCAGCTTGTAAAAGCGGTTTAGTCCGTACGGACAAGGGAGAACATCATTCCCCGAAATATCCAATTAATAGTGCCATACATGACCTTGTGAACAGTAATAATTACCATCAGCGGCGTTATAGTATGAATCATATCCGCAGTATATGCACCATGCGTCCGGATTCCAGCCATCGTCCCAGCCGTCACCGTCAGCGTCAACGCCCATAAGACCATCATTAGGATTGCCGGTATAGTTGTTGTTATTGCTATTGTTGTCAATATTATTATTTCCGTTGGCATCTGTAGTATTCTGCGGATTTGTCGGGTCAGACATAATATCATTTGGGTCTGCTTTTCTTGCGTCAATCAAATTTATCCAACCGGAATGGTCTTCCAGAAGTCCCCATTTACTGCCGCTGTCATCTACGGTTTCTTTTATAATAATATAACTTCCTCTGTCGGTGATAGTTCCCATAAGCATACTGTTATATGACGGTTCAGAATAAATGTCAAGTGCCGGATTGGCAAGTTTTATTATGTATTCCTTGAACTCTCCGTTACTGTTTACTGTAAGAGTACCTGTAACAGGCTGGGTCATAATGTCAGCCGTTGAGGTTGTCTGCATTGATTCGCTAAACATTGTGGTTGTAGTAGTTGTAGTAGTAACAGGCGGCGGAACTATTACATTTACAGACATTGTTGTTGTAGTTTGGGTATTTGGTTCATATGATTCATTTTTTCTTTCGTGAGTAAGTTTCAGAAGACTTCCGCACCACAACGCAACAAGTACCAATATCACCACTGCACCGGAAAGTACCATAACTTTTCCGATATTAAGATTTTTCTTATCAGCCATTTCAAATAACTCCTTTTTCGGAAATACTCAGAGTATTCCGACATTAATTATATCCTGCACATAATATTATACATAACGTTTCACGGAATGTCAATAGATTTCTGCATTAAAAAAGGCTGATTTGTGCATATTGACATATATATAAAAATAAATTTTAATCAACTATGACTATTGACAAAATTCCGTTGATATGTTAAAATCTAAAATTGTAAACCAATCGCATTCGAGGTGAAACTATGAAACAGGATTCAGGATACAAGACAAGGCAAAAAGAAAAACTTCTTGATTACCTTGTCCGCAACAAGGAAAAACATACCAATGTACAGGAAATCAGCGCATTTCTGACGGCTGAGGGTACTCCGGTAGGTACTGCAACAATATACAGACAACTTGACAGACTGGTTGAATGCGGAGTGGTACGGAGATACAATTTTGACGGAAAAACAGGTGCTTGTTACCAGTACATTGAGGACGACAACGACTGTCACGAACACTTTCACCTGAAATGCACGTTATGCGGTAAACTCATACATCTGAGCTGCGACCGCCTGTCGGACATAAACCAACATATATTTGAACGTCATGGATTTCAGATTGACCCGTCACAGACCGTCTTTTACGGTACATGCTCCGAATGTTCAGCAGAATAATAAAAACGCTGTCTTTTACGGAGACAGCATTTTATTTTCAGAAAAATGAATAAGTCAACATATCAGTAAGTCCGGACTCATCTTTGTATGTGGAGATTTTCCAGTCATCGCCCTTTACCTTTACAACATAGAGCCACGAAGTTTCGGTTTCCTTATCCTTTTTGCCCTTTACCTGCATTTTTACTTTTACTTTGTAAGCCTTGCTGATTTTTGCATCAAAATCATCTTCATATTCGTCTGCGATTTCGTCAAAGTCATCGCCTTTCACTTTTTTCTTGTCAAGAAATTCAACACTGAATTTAATATTTTTGCCATAATCGTCTTCAAGGTCTTCAATCATATCTTCAAGACCCTCGTCCATTTTATCCATCAGGTCGTCCCAGTCAAAAGACTCATCTTTCATTTCCTTTTTCATTTCTTTAAGCTTCTTCTTCGGAAGTATAGAAGACATCATTTTTTCAGAGTCGCATTTGTTGAAACTTGCTATCAAGTCATTGACAGGCTGCTTATAACCTCCGCCCATTGATGAAAAAATAATTATTACAGCAGCCAGTGCAGCTACACCAACGCCGCCTGTTACCAAAATCTTCTTATTATCTTTCTTTTGTGTTACCTGTTCTGTCTCCTGTACTTTGTTGAAAGTCTCACTGCAATTGCAGGTTTCGCCGTCCTGAAGCTCCCTGCCGCAATTCTTACAAAATGCCATATAAAAACCCTCCTGTTAAAAATAATATAATTATTTTATCACACCAGCATCACATTGTCAAGCCGTAAAAGCAACAATCCTGTCAAAAAATTGTACAATTCGGCAGATTACCCAAAATATGATGACTTTAATGACGATATGTGCTGTTATGGATTTATTTCAGAAAAGGAGTTGAAAAAAATGAACTATATCCACGAACCTACAGACTTACAGTGCGGACAGGCTGTACTTGCAATGGTGCTTGACAAGACGGTTGATGAAATAGTCCGCTATCTGGACAACGACAGGGAAACAACACTAAAAGAAATGAAACAGACTTTCAGAACGTTCGGGGTGAAAATATCCGATACAAGAGTACAGGTATATGACAAAAAAGATTTACCGGAAATGTGTCTTTTAAGTCTGGAGACTCCCCGCTGCTGGCACTGGTCACTCTACTGTAAAGGGACTTTTTATGACCCTGAACACGGTGTTATGAATGATTTTCCGGTATCAGAACGCCGCTATTACTGGAAATTAGAACGGATATAAGTCCGTTCTTTTTTTGGGACTTGACAAAAATTGTAAGAAGTGTTATAATAAGAATTGTTATCATAACAATACTTATTAAAAGAGGTGCTTTTTTATGGAAAGTCTGCATTATCTGTTAATGAAATCACATTCAGTTATGCAAAGAAACATTTACTCAGAAGTACGGAAAATAGGTCTTACTTCCGGACAGCCGAAAATCCTTGACTACCTGCGTGACCACGAGGGCAGTGACCAGAAAACTATAGCCGGTTACTGCGAAATTGAGCCTGCAACCTTAGGCAGTATACTGTTGAGAATGGAGCAGAAAGGTCTTATTGAACGCCGTCAGAAAAACGGCAACAGACGGTCGTTGTTTGTGTACCTCACGGACAGCGGCAGAGAGGTCTGCAAAAAAATGAACAGTATTTTCAGTCAGAAAGATGAACAGGCTATAAAGGGTCTGACGTCTGAGGAAATCGACATATTAAAAAAGACTCTCACAAAAATATGTGAGAATCTTGACGGAAAGGATTGATTATTATGGAAAAACAGAGAACTCTTGCAAATCGTCTTATATGCTACTTCGTGGGACTGTTTATAATGACAATAGGTATAGCACTGTCCGTCAAGTCCGACTTGGGCGTGTCGCCTGTAAGTTCCATACCATATACGCTGACAGTCTGCTGGGGCGTGGAAATGGGTAAGGCAACTATATTGTTTCACTGCGTACTTATTATAATACAGATACTTATTTTAAGAAAAAACTTTAAATTAAAGTCACTATTACAGCTTCCTGTCGGAATAGTTTTCGGGTACTTCACGACTTTCTGCAACTCCCTTGCGGAAAAGCTTCCGGCAACAGATAATTATTTTTTAAGAATAGTAATGATTTTAATAAGCGTTGTACTTGTGGCAATAGGGATATTTATGTATCTTCCGGCGGACATAATGTCTCTTGCCGGCGAGGGAGTTATGCAGGCTGTTGCGGACACGCTGAAAACGGAATTTTCAAGAATCAAAGTCGCATTTGACGTAACTATGGTAATAATATCGCTTGCAACGTGTCTGATAGTTATGCACACTATGGGAAGTGTCGGAATAGGTACAGTTATTGCGGCACTGCTTGTGGGCGTGGTTATCGGCTGGATTAAGAAATTATGGGCAAAGCGTTCTAATCCCAGTAGGACTTGACTACATCAAGACTGTCTTTTCCGTATTCTACAATGTGGTCAATCATAAGCTTTTCAGTTTTTTCGTCCTTGAAATGCGTGAGAGCCGTCCACGCTGTTTCAAACGGCAGATGATAGGTGCTTTTTGAAATGATTTTGACAGCCGTCCGGTAAGCCATATCCCTGTTATTTTTCATAAGGTATATGATTGCACATTTCAGACGTGCGCAGTTATCGAAAGAACATTCGTTTATCCAGCGGTCAATAATTTCGTCAGTCAAATCTGCACCCTCAATATCGTAAGCGTATAATTCCATAAGCGTTTCTATATTCAGATAGTATTTTTTAGCGTTTATTTCGGCTTCCGGAAACTCTTTTCCGGTTAAATTATATTCAGTTATTTTAATATCTTCCGGAAGTCTTTTTATATCCGGCATACATTCACCGTAAAGACTTCCGGCAGGTACGGGGATTTTAATATCACTGAATCCAACGCTTCTTATTCTTGTATCATATGTGACGGATTTTTCACCTTTTTCAAAAATACAACTACTTGTTTTTATTATGGTAAGACAGTTTACCTGTTGTCCGAGAAGTGCCGCCGCTGTAGCTTTGTGATGACCGTCAAGCAAGGCACTTATAAAACCGTACTCGTGATATGCCAAAGCTCTTGGCGGATTAGGATTATTTTTCAGTATTTCCACATATTCGTCAATGCGTTTCTGGTTGCAGACTTCGGACGACTGCGTGGGATATAGGTACTGCGGAAAACCATTTATAACACTGAAAGTCTCGCTGTGATAGTATTCAAGGCGAAAGCCATTATTATAAGTCATTTTGTTAGGTACAGACCAGAAAAAATTACCTTTTCCGTCTGTAGGGTTGTGCGGAACGTCCGCAAGCAGATAATAACCGTCCTCAAGGAGATTTAAAAGAGGTTTAAGCGTTTCGGCAGAAGTTTTTATATCTTTGTAGTCGCTGTTGAGACATTCACTGACGGCTTTAAGCTCCGGACAGTCTATATTTTCTGTACCATAGCCCGTTGCAAGCATTCCCTCACACGTCGGACAAATCGGAATATATTCCTGTAATATGGGCTTGTCATTTAAAGTCAGATGACTATAATATGAATAGTCCTCATAGTTTTCTGCACTGGATTTGTGCCTGATAGTACCCAGACCGCTATGCACCCTGAACATAACAGCTGAATTACACCACGGATATTCCGAAACGTCAATTTGCTTTAAAATTTTTACTGGCATATTATAACCTCCGTTTGTTTTTGTAATTATATCACGGAAATGCCAAAAAGTCAACAAATATAGGTTATTTTCCTGTACCGTCATAGGCGTGTTTTTCTATGTAAGCCATCATTGAATTATTTCTCCAGCAATGCGCTGAAAATAAAATAATCAATGCCGAATAACATACCATATATTTTTTTAATACAATGCCTGCAACAGTCAGCGTCAAAATACAGATTCCAAGCAAGACCATAACTGCTGTATGTTCTTCAAGCCATTTTTTCCTGTAGAAATCAATCTTTTCCTTCAGGGAAAAACGACTGTTTTTTATTGTCTGAACAAGGTTTTCTTCAGCAGTTTTTTTATATTCTTCGTCTGCAAGCCTCCTGCCGCTGAGAATTTCGTTTATGCTGACGCCGAATTTTTCACTCATAATCAGCAATGCGTCTGCCGGCGGCAAATATACTCCAGTCTCCCAACGTGAAATGGTTTTATTGGTTACGCCGATTATCTCTCCCAACTGCTCTTGCGTAAGTCCCTGCTGTTTTCTGAGTTCTGATATGAATTTTCCGATACTGATTAAATCCATTTTCTCACCTCCGGAAAAAATTATATCAGACAGAGGAGTTTTTGTCCATACCATAAACAGCGAATCCATTGGACATTAAGGAAATATTTTCTGAATATTCACTATTTTTTAACGGATTTAAAAAATATTACTGTTTCAGTTAAAAATAAAACTACAATAATTAAAATTATTATAATATAAGATAAATCACTGTAATTATCTTCATATAATGCTGTAGGTATCATTGCTATTACACAATATTTTACAAGCAACGGAACGAATTTTAAAGATGTATCAAAAAATTCCGCAGTTTTAATGCTTAAATAAGGATTATACGGCATACCATTATCATACTGTTTCCAATAAAATCCGGATAAAAAAGCAAAGCCAATATCAGAAACAACAATAGCAATAAAAAGTATTCGTGCATCATTATTGTCTATAAGTATGGCAAATATTATTGCTGTCACACAACTGATTATAATATTTATTACTGCCATTTTTCTTGAAGATATAAAATTGTATTTCATTGACATCTCCTGATTAAATAAAGATATTATGAAAAAATAATCCTCCGAAAATTCGGATTATTGCGGCAGAGTAAAGAGGACTTGACCCCTGACTTCCAGACTGCTAATATTTTTAATTTATATACTTATATAGTATCACATATTTATATAAAAGTCAATATTTTCTCCAGAATATCTGCAAAAACATTGCCTGCGTCATGTTGATTCCAGTAGAACTCTCCTCAAACAGTGTCGGACATACTGTTTCCATTCAACAAAAAACAGGCACTTTCCAAAGTATGGAAAATGCCTGTTTTTCGCTTTTTTAGTTGGAGCTGATGATCGGACTTGAACCGACGACCTACGCCTTACCAAGGCGTTGCGCTACCGACTGTGCCACATCAGCACTCAACGTATATTATTATACAACAGTTTTCCGAAAATGTCAATAGCTTTTAAATATTTTTTTATTTTAACTATCAAAAAACCTTGACATTCTCCGCTGTGTATGTTATTATAATACCATAAACTGTGAACGGATAAAACCTGTTGAAATACTTGTGCAGAGAAACTTCGGACGGTGCGAGAAGTAGAAGTATAACAGGGAATTACATTCGGGAGTTTCTGCATTGAAACTAAGTAGGTGCGGACGGGTCTGCCCGTTAAAGCTTTTGAGGTCAGAATTTTTTTCTGATAAACTGAGGTGGTACAGCGAGTAAATTCGCCCTCAGACGGTTTTATGCCGTCTGGGGACTTTTTATTTAAGGCAGTGAATTTATGAAAAATCATACCAATTTTAAAAAAGTAATGCATACTCTCTCTTTCGTGTTTACATTGTCAACTATAATTTTGTTCGTTGCAAATAACTTTATTAATTCCGGAATCCTGTTGACATTGGCAGTAACTTCTATGACTTTTGCTTATCATTTTGATATAAGACTTATTATAGGTCATATTATTATCTTATTCAAAGAAAAAATAAATACTGACAGCAGATATTTTAAAGTATCAGAAACTGAAAAAAATATTTATAAGAAATTAAATATTAAAAGTTGGAAATCAAGAGTTCCTACCTATAACCCCGACGAATTTGATATAAAGAAAAATTCAATCGAGCAGCTTATAATAAATTGCTGTAATTCTGAAATTGTACATACTGTCAATATTTTTGCAAGCTATATACCAATATTATTCAGTATCCGATTTGGTTCACTTCCCGTATTTATTATAACATCAGTTTCAGCAAGTATTTATGATTTGCAGTTTGTCTTATTACAGCGATACAACAGACCACGCTTGATAAAATATGCGCATAAAAAGGAGAAAAACTTATGAAAATACTCGTAACAGGCGGTACAGTTTTTGTAAGCCGTTACACTGCGGAGTATTTCGTAAAAAAAGGATATGAAGTATATGTCCTCAACAGAAATACACGACCGCAGTCCGAAGGTGTGAACCTTATAAACTGCGACAGGCATAGTCTTGGCGACAAACTGAAAAATACTTATTTTGATTCAGTCATTGATGTGACTGCATACAATGAAACTGATATAAAAGATATTTTAAATTCTCTCGGCGGTTTCGGACAGTATATAATGATAAGTTCAAGTGCTGTATATCCCGAAACAAATCCACAGCCATTTACAGAAAATCAGAACTGCGGATTCAATATTCACTGGGAGGATTACGGCACAAATAAAATAAACGCTGAAAAATACCTACTTGCTAAAATTCCGGACGCTTATATTATCCGTCCTCCCTATCTTTACGGCAGAATGAACAACCTTTACAGAGAGGCATTTGTTTTTGAATGTGCTGAAAAAAATCTTCCGTTTTTTGTACCGGAAGACGGAAAACTGAAACTCCAGTTTTTTGATGTTGAGGATTTATGCATATTTATTGAAAGGTTAATCGAAACCAAACCCCAAAACCACATTTTTAATGTCGGAAATCCAGATGTTATTGATGTAAACGAATGGGTAAGACTTTGTTATGGTGTATCGGGCAAAGTTCCCGAAATCAGATATGTACCGTCCGAAGTAAATCAACGTCTGTATTTCCCGTTCAGGAATTATGAATACATACTTGACGTAACAAAACAGACAAAAATAATGTCTGACGTTAAATCCTTTGAAACAGGTCTGAAACAGTCATATGACTGGTACAGAAATAACCGTGAGCTGATAGTCCGCAAGGATTATTTACAATATATAAAAAATAATTTAATATAAGGAGAAAAAAATGACTACTTTTGAAGAACTCAGACGGCGTGGACTTCTTGCCCAGCTTACTGACGAAAAAGAAATCGAAGAACTTATCAATAACGGCGGTGCTACTTTTTATATAGGATTCGACCCGACCGCTGACAGTCTGCACGTAGGACACTTTATGGCACTCTGCCTTATGAAACGTCTGCAAATGGCTGGAAACAAGCCTATTGTACTTCTCGGGGGCGGTACGGGTATGATTGGCGACCCGTCCGGCAAAACCGATATGCGTAAAATGCTTACTCCGGAAACAATCCAGCATAATATCGACTGTTTCAAAAAACAGATGAGCCGTTTTATAGACTTTTCAGACGGCAAAGCCATTGCCATAAACAACGCCGACTGGTTAATGAATCTCAATTATGTTGAGCTGCTCCGTGAAGTCGGTGCCTGCTTCAGCGTTAACCGTATGCTTACTGCTGAATGCTACAAGCAGAGAATGGAAAGAGGTCTGTCATTCCTTGAATTTAACTACATGATTATGCAAAGCTATGATTTTTACAAGCTCTTTCAGGAGTACGGCTGTAATATGCAGTTCGGCGGTGACGACCAGTGGAGCAATATGCTTGGCGGTACTGAACTTATCCGCCGCAAGCTTGGCAAAGACGCTTACGCAATGACAATAACCCTCCTGCTCAACAGCGAGGGCAAGAAAATGGGCAAGACTGAAAAGGGTGCTGTATGGCTTGACCCTGCAAAGACTTCACCGTATGAGTTTTTCCAGTACTGGAGAAACGTTGCTGACGCTGACGTTATCAAGTGCCTTAAAATGCTTACATTTGTACCGATTGAGGAAATCGAGGAAATGGAAAAGACTCTTGAGGGCGCAGGCTTCAATACGGCAAAAGAGCTTCTTGCTTACGAACTTACCAAGCTTGTACACGGCGAGGAAGAAGCTGAAAAAGCAAAGTCCGCAGCAAAGGCACTTTTCGGCGGCAGCGGCGATGACGAAAATATGCCCGTTGCTGAAATATCGTCCGCTGACCTTACAGACGGAAAAATCGGTCTGCTTAACCTCATTGTAAAAGCCGGTCTTGCTCCGTCAGTTTCGGAAGCCAGACGACTTGTACAGCAGGGCGGTATTACTGTTGATGACGAAAAAATCACAGACCCCAAAACACAGCTTAATCCTGACGGCGTTATAATCCGCAAAGGTAAAAAGGCTTTCAAGAAGATAGCCGTTATATGACAACAAAAAGAGGCTTGTTACAGCCTCTTTTTTTATTCAGTCCTGTTCTTTTTTTATACGGAAAATAACTCTCAGAAATCCCGAAAGAAATTTCGGACTGCGTATCACTACAATTTTCATATGTAATCCCTCCCTTGCTGATATACTTTCATTATATTCAGCAACGGGGATTTTGTGCCTATCTTCCGGAACGCACTATTAATGCAAGTCCTTTTTCTATGGTGACAACCGCTGTACTGATTATCTCGTTGCTTACGCCTAACGGAAAACTTTGTGTAAGCGTATAATCTCTGAGGGGATATTTAACTCCGGTCATTTTTCCGATATGAAGTTTTTCGGTAAGCGAAAATACTGAAAAATACCAGTCTTTGTATTTTTCATATTTTTCAGTTCCTTTTCCCTGTACGGTAATTATATTTCCGCTGTCGTGTATGGACATTTTACAGCCGTTTTCGTGGGCATAAATGATAGTCTGTATGTTGGCAAACGTATGGTCAAAACGTCCTCCGGTTGCTCCGTAAAGCCTTATATACGTTGCACCACGTTCAATGGCAAGTTTTACTGCAAGCATCGTGTCCGTGTCGTCCTTTTCGGGGACTGCCCTGTAAAGTTCGCCGCAAGCCGGAACTTCACCCGTATATGAATCAAAGTCACCTGTTACAATGTCCGGAATTATTTCCAGTTTTTCAGCGTGAATAACTCCCCTGTCGGCACATATCACAAAGTCCGCCGCCGTATCAACAAAGCTATAGTCCGGAATGTCGCCGCCGGCAAATATAATTGTTTTCATAACTCCCAGTCCTTTAACTGTTTTGCTTCATTGTACATTGTACAATAACTTTCGTGACGGCTTGCGGAAATCTCGCCGCATTCCAGTGCTTCAATGACCTTACAGCCCTTTTCGCATGTATGGGAGCAGTCACGGAAACGACAGCCGTTATACTTCCGGAACTCACGGAAACAGTCTGCTAAATTTTCTTTCCGGATAATATCGTAGCTGTTTGTGTCAAACGTTGAAAATCCTGCCGTATCAGCAATATATCCGCCGTCTTTCAGTTTGTAAAGCTGCGAATGTCGTGTTGTGTGTTTACCTCTGCCAAGCTTTTTGCTTATCTCCGCTGTAGGAATGTTCAGATTCGGGTCAACAGCGTTAAGCAGTGTGGACTTGCCTGCTCCGGAGTTTCCGGTCAACGCACTTATTCTGCCGGTTAAAATCTCTCTTAATTCCTCAACGGTTTCCGGCTTGCCGTAGTCAATTTCGAAAACATCTATACCGATATTCCGGTATATTTTTTTTATCTCTGAACCGTCACCCAAATCAGTTTTGGTTACGACCACAACCGGAGTTATATCCTTGTATTCGGCAATGGCTATGAACTTATCCAGAATAAGATAATTCGGGGACGGACTGCACGTTGAAACTATAAATATAAGCTGGTCAAGGTTTGCAAGAGGAGGTCTTATTATACAGTTTTTTCTGTCGTGGATTCTGGTTATAACATCGCTTTCTATGTCAACCGTGTCCCCGACATAAGGGCTTATGCCTCTGTTGCGGAAAATTCCCCTTGCCTTGCATTCCGAAATGCCGTCGGGGGTTTCTACAGTGTAGAGACCCCCGACACATTTTGTTATAATTCCGCTTTTTATGGTGCTACTCACTGGGTATATAAGAAGTAGTTTCCGTATATATCGAAATAGCCGTAACCGTCGCCTGCGTCACTATAGAATACTCCATACAGTGACGGGTCATAAGCAGTAGTGGTTGTAGTAACCTGCGGTTCTTCTGTAGGAGGTTCTGTCTGCGGAGGTGCTTCTGTAGGAGTTTCAGTCGGTGCTTCCGTAGGAGCTTCTGTCGGCGGTTCAGTTGCTGCCGCCTGGTCGTATCCGCCTACTGAATTGAATGCTGCTACAATGTCCTCTGTCTGAACTGTTACAGCGCCTGTTGCGAAGTTGAAGAAATACGTACCAATCTGCGCTCTTACGCCCGTGTTGAGGTTTGTGAGAACTACAACTACTGATACATTTTCGCCTGAACCTACAACGTTCTGGCTTACCTGATTCATTTCCGGAACGAGAAGTGTATTTGTTGATGATGTAGAAGTTGTGCCGTCTTCATTTGTGATTACGAAGTCAATTACAAATCTGCCGTTTGCGCCGTCCGGGAAAGGTACTGTAAACGGAATCTCACCATCGGGAGCTACACCGTTACTTACATAGAGTATAATTTCTGTACCTTCTTCAACCTTTTCGCCCTTCGGAATGCTCTGCTCAACAACCTTGCCTTCTTCTTCATATGAAGCTTTGAGTTCTGTTCTCGGTTTGAGTCCTGCGTATTCGGCAAGTGTGCATGCGTCATCTGCAACCTGTCCCACATAGTCGTCAACGCTTACCTGTCCTGCATCAACGCCCATACTTACATAAAGTACAATTGTTGCGCCCTTGTGAACTTCTGTACCAACTTCCGGCTCAGTGCTGATTACATAGCCTTTCTGGATTTCAGTGCTTGATGAGTTCTTGATTTCTGCAAGCAGTCCACGCTGCGTCAGCTGGTCTTTTGCAAGTTCAGCGTTCATATTTGCAACGTTAGGTACTGCAACTGTTTCCATACCCTTACTGATTTTAACCTTGAGTACATCGCCACGCTTGAACTCTGTTTCTGCCGGTATGCTCTGTTCAAAAATAAGACCCTCGTCAAGTTCGTTGTATTCAGAACCTATAAGTTCAAACTGAATGTTGTTGCCGTACTGGCTTACTGCGGTGTTGTAGTCCATACCGTAGAAGTCGGGCATCTTGAAGTCATTCTGCTGACCGTCGCCCTTGATAAGTCCGCTGAGAAGCGTTGCAACGAAAATTACAGCAACTATGATTACTACAACGACTATTGCTGTCAGTACCGGCACTACCAGTGAAGAACGTTCTTCCTGTTCGTCATCGTCATCATCATCGTCATAATATTCTTCCGGCGGCTGTTTCCTGCCTTTTTTCCTCGGCGGGTCAGCAACTGTCGTACGTCTTCCGCCACGACCGCCGTCAGCTTCTATAATTTCATCTGCCTGTACGCCGCCGTAATAATCTTCATATTCGTCGGGGTCTTCTTCCTCCTGATAGTAGCCGAATGTCATATTCGGGTTAACCTTGAATGCGTCAATATCGCTAATCATCTCGGCAGTTGACTGGTATCTGTCAGCAGGACTCTTTTCCATAGCCCTCAGAACGATTTCCTCAAGACCGTCCGGAATATCAGGATTCAATGCTCTCGGACGTTCCGGAATGTCCTGCATATGCATTACTGCGATTGCAACGGGATTGTCACTGTCAAACGGCTTGCTTCCGGTCAGCATTTCATACATCATTGCGCCGACTGAATAAATGTCGCTCTTAGCATCGGTAACGTCTCCGCCTGCCTGCTCCGGACTTATATAGTGAACACTTCCGATAGCCTGGTCGGTAGCGGTCTTGCCCTCCTCACGGGCGAACTTTGCGATACCGAAGTCCATGACCTTGATAGTGCCGTCAGTAAACATCATAATATTCTGGGGCTTTATGTCACGGTGAACAATGCCTTTGTCGTGAGCGTGCTGCAATGCTCTGAGAATCTGTATCACAAAATGTACAGTATCTTTCCATGTGAGGACTCTTTCCTCTTCGATATACTCTTTAAGGGTTATACCGTCAATATACTCCATAACGATGTACTGAACCTTTTCAGAGAATCCGACATCATAGATTTTGACTATATTCGGGTGCGAAAGGACTGCGATAGCCTTTGATTCGTTTCTGAATCTGCGGAGAAAATCTTCATTTTCCGCATATTCTTTTTTAAGAATCTTGATTGCTACGTCCTTGTGGTCCATTACGTCAACACCCTTATAGACTTCAGCCATACCGCCTACGCCTATAAGTTCGGTGATTTCGTACCTTCCGTCAAGTTTTTTGCCAATGTACTTATCCATTTCCTCTTTTTTCCTCCTGTTTACTCTGAAATTACCGCAACAGTCACGTTATCACGGCCGCCCTTTGTGAGAGCTAAGTCAATAAGGTTTTGGGTGACGCTATCAAAGTCAGAATTTTTAATAGTGTCATATATTTCGTCATCGGTGCAGTAACCCGAAAGTCCGTCCGAACACAACAGCAAACTGATTTTGTCTTCATAGTCCAGTATGAAAGTGTCCGCCTGTACTGTCTGTTCCACACCAACCGCCCTCACAAGCATATGTTTCTGAGGGTGATTTTCAAGTTCTTCCTCAGTAATTCTGCCCTGTTCGTATAGCAGTGACGCAACGTTATGGTCTGTAGTTATCCGGAAAACGCCTTCGTTTTCCACTATGAGGTAAGCCCGACTGTCTCCGACATTTACAATAAACGCCGACTTGTCTGTTACGAAAGCCGCAACGCAGGTTGTCCCCATACCAAAGTTATTGAAATTTAATCTTGCTCTTGTATAAATAACGGAATTTGCAGCCGAAACCGATGATATAAGAAGTCTGCGGATTTCATCATCGTCAAGACTTGCCCTGTATCCGTCAGAAAATCGCTGGAAAAATTCTTCCATAGCAATAGTACTTGCTTCCCTGCCGGAATTTTCGCCGCCCATACCATCGCACACTACGGCAAGAACATTATGCCCGAAATATTCACACCGTACTGCGTCCTGATTTTCGTCACGTTTAAGACCAATATCAGTACCGTATTTAAATCTCAAAAATCCGCACCTCCGTTCGAATTATGTTCAGCGGCGTCACGCCTGAGCTGACCGCAAGCCGCCTCTATATCGCTGCCGAGAGTACGCCTCACAGTAGCGTTTATTCCCCGACTGCCGAGCCTTTTCGCAAAATCTGCTACTCCCTGCCGTGCAGTACGGTAATTTCTTTCCCTGACTTTGTTTACGGGAATAAGATTTACATGGCAGTTCATACCTCTGAGTAAAGCCGCCAGTCTGTCCGCATCCTTGTCAGAAGAATTGACCTTGTCAATGACGGCATATTCAAAAGTCACACGCCGTCCCGTATTTTTTATATAGAATCTACAGGCATCAAGAAGTTTACTGATATTGTAGGAATTGTTTACCGGCATAATTTCGGAACGTCTTTTATCGTCAGCGCAATGAAGCGAAACGGACAAAGTAAGTCCGAGTTTCAGTTCCGCAAGTTCGTATATACGGGGAACTATTCCGCAGGTTGACAGAGACACATGACGGAGACTGAAATTATTCCCGTTGGTATCAGAAAGCAGTCCGAGGAATTTCAGCACATTGTCATAATTGTCAAGGGGTTCGCCTATACCCATAAGCACAACGCCCGAAACTTTAACGCCGGAATTTTTTTCCGTCTCGTAAATCTGCATAAGGATTTCAGACGGTTCAAGGTTTCTGACAAATCCAGCAATCGCCGATGCACAAAACTTACAGCCCATTTTACAGCCGACCTGCGTTGACACACATATGCTGTAACCGTAGTTATATTTCATAAGCACGGTTTCGACAAAGTTACCGTCAGAAAGTCTATATAGATATTTTACAGTATTATCTATGGCAGATTCAAGTCTTTTTTGTATATTTAGTCTGTTTATACAAAAATTTCCATTAAGACGCTGCCGGAGTTGTACAGAAATATCCGTCATTTCGTCAAAATCAAAGACTCTTTTCACATGCAGCCACTGAAAAATCTGTTTTGCACGGAATTTCTTTTCGCCCGATTCAACAATAAGGCTTTCAAG
>CAMWRL010000019.1 GCA_947176685.1 uncultured Ruminococcus sp.
TTCCCATGTTATCCGTTCTAATATTGGTTTATTGTCATATTTTGCTATCAGGTCTAATAGTTCATTATCTTTTTTACTCACAACACCGTCATTCATTACCCATTTTTTAGCTCGTTCATATAAATCCCAGTTGTCATATACAACCTTTGCACCGTTTTCCAGTGAGAATTTAACGGCATTAATTATTTCGTCAGTTGTGTTGCCATTCACATAATTAAAGAATGAACGCAAAAAATTATCATTTATATTCAACTTAGGGTCATTGAATTTTTCACTATGATTTAAAGCACACTGCATCATATCAATATCAAGGTGATACAGACCATAAAAAAGCAATGTCTGTCTTTCACCGTTTTCACGAATTTCATAATATATCAATGCGGGGTATTTATCAAGGATTTCACCAATTTTTTCAACGTCCATATTTTTAATATATTCCTCGTATTTTGAACACTCTGAATTTTTTATTTTGACTTCTCCGTCAGACGTTTCAATAGTTACTTTAAAAGTGAGTTCTAAAATTTTCCACGCTGTAAATCCAAGAAAATTAAGTCCCGAAAGTACAAACAGAATTATTGCTATAGTTTCGTGTGTTTTAAAAAGCATAAGTCCGGCGACTAAAAAAATTCCGGCAAATATAATCATTGATTGAATTATAATATTGAAAATTATCATAAGAAACGCAAATCCTAAAAAACCCATATAATCACTCCTTTTTATTTACTGTTTTCAGGAAGATATTCTTTTATGAGTGCTAATAACTCCTCGTCTTTCGGACTTATAACATTATCTTGCTGTACCCATTGAAAAGCTCGCTCATAGAAATTCCAGTTATCATCTTCAACTCTTGCACCGTGTTCCAGTGCAAATCTGACAGCATTGATTATTTTGTCTGTTGTCACTCCGTCTTTGATGGAATTTTCTTTTTTCATATAATATGAGCCTGTTATATATCCGAAGAAGTTCTGTAATGAATTTTTACGACTGACATTAATGTCATCAAAAACAGCACCGTGATTCATAGCACATTGCATAATTTCAATATCAAGTGCCGCAAGACCATAATCAAGCAGTCCCTTATTTACGCCATATGGACCACAATATATCAGTTCCTGATGTTTGTCAAGCAGCTTATTCAGTTTTTTTATATTCAAAGTTTCAATGCACTTGTCATACTTTGCAACGATTAGCGGTTTTATAACGACTTTTTCATTATTTATTTTTACAACTCTTGAACGTGGTATGTTGTCAAAAATCGCACATAACAAGAGACATACCAGAATAATCCCAGAAAGGACTAACGAAATTACAGCTATAATTTTGTGTTTTTTAAGCATTAGAAGTCCCACAATCAGAAAAGCAATCATTAATCCAATTATAATAAGAAATGCAGAAACTAATAAAAATCCAAAAACAACCATACAATCACTCCCTTACTAAATATCAACAAATCCACGATATCCGCCACATTTGTTTCTTGAATCGTACTCACTGCAAATGTAAGTCTCCTGCCTGTGTGTAAAGTCCTTGTCACCAAGATACTTGAAATAATCGGCTTTGCTGTTTACTTTGAGGCAGTTTTCTCTGCATTCATGGTAACACATCATACTCCCGAACTCATTCTGACCATACGGCGAATACTCCGAATACTGACACGTAAAACACGACTTTATATAATAAGCGTGTTTTATTTTCCCGCATATATCGGACAAGGCGGTTTCAAAATTAAGAGTATTTTTTTCACTGCTGTAACGTTTCCCGTCAATACGCAGACTGAAATCTTTGACAATCGTGTCATCATAGTAAACCCTTGTATCTCCGCACATAATAATGCCCTGAGGTTTATTCATATCGTGTTCAACAAGTTCAAACGATATATATAAAGTTGCTGTAAATTCCGTCATATCACGTTTCCGGACTATCTGTACGGGAATTTCCACATCAAGTGCGTATCTCTGAAGCCCATATAAATACATTGGTACGTGTTTGCCGCATTTCTCAATAACATCGCCATGAAACTTAATGATATGAAATCTGTCTCCAATTTCGTCAGACGGTTCTGTACTTTCGTATTCAAATTCACTTATACAAGTTCCGCCGCAAAATCTGAAACCGTCCAGCGTAAATGATATTTCAGAACCGTCATTTAATATTTCAATGTCAGTGTCGTGAAATTCGTCTTTGTAATGTGCTTTCCAAAGCTGAATATCAGTCTTCCGCAGCTCAATAATATATTCTGTTGTTTCGTCTTCGGGTTTTCTTTTGCCTGTCGGATAAAATCCGTGCTTTTTGTAAAATGAAATTGCCCTTGTATTCGTTTCCAAAGCCCACAGAAATTCAATATTATGATGTTTCATAACATAGTTAAGCAATGCAGAACCGATTGACTGTCCTTGCAAAACCGGCTCAACAAATAATTTTTTTACTTCATTTTCGTACACGCCGACAAAACCTTTTACTGTTCCGTCGTCGTAAACGTATAAAATCATATCCGAATTATGATATTTTTCCGTTTCAGTACAGACCCTTAATTCATTGAAATAATATTCGTCATTTCTGAATAAAGGATAAAAATTCAGTCTGTAATTAAACACTTCTATTTCGGCAATCCTTGAAAAATCCTCTCGTACTGCTTTACGTATGCAGTTCATATTATCATCTCCGTTTGTAAATTTTTTGAATATCCCTGTCATAAACATAGTCCGGCGGTATATCTTCATCAATAACTATATAGCCGTAACTTCTGCACAGCATCTCAACAAAATTATCCGTATCGCATAGCATTTCAGTTGTTTCGAGCTGTTTTTTCAGTTCAGCGAAACCCACCGTCCTGCCGGACAGCAGAGTATCTTTTTTGTAGTATTCGATTTCAAGTATCATTTTTAATTCATTCCTCCCAATTTTACAAGTTCATAACCCAGCCACGTACAGAATATATGTATAACAATCCAGCTTACAATAAAGCAGATTTTCAGTGTGCGCAGTTCAGGAATGAAATTTTCTTTTTTTGCATGGCGAAGATGTGATTTTTTAAAAAGAAAATACAGTCCAAACCACAATGCCGTATCTTCAACCGCAAAAACAATAATATTCAACATATTGCTATCCCCTTTTATGTTTGGTAAATTATAACATACATTTCCCGAAATGTCAACAAAAAACCGTCCTGTACGGACGGCGGTATTGTTATAGTTTTCCGCAAGGGATTCTGCCTTTACGGTATGTATTTTTTAATTCTGACAACCATTTGTCTTTATAGCCGACTGCTATACTATCAAATATGAGTCCAAAGTCATCAGAAACATAATCAGCAAGTTCAGTACCAATCCTGTCAGCTACTATAAAAAAAGCTTCTTTTCTAATCTGGTCGTTCTGATTCTGAAAAGTATAGTTATACTGATTTTTTATTCTGCTGATTTCGCTGTCAACTCTGCACCATTCGCTGTCAAAAGGTTCGCAATCTCTGCAATCAAGCAGTTCATTAATACTGTCCTCATCAAACTGACTGTAGTCAATATTTCTGAGACAGTCTAAAAGCATTTCAATTTCTTTCATAATACGCTCCTTATGAAAAACCGTTCCCCGAAAGGAACGGTTTATTAAATTTACTTGAATATCATAAGCAGTACCTGCGATACAATTACTACCGCAATAAGTGCTACCGGATATGTAGCGGCATATGCAGAAGCAACATCTTCTGTACCTGCCGTGCTGATGAGAGTACCGAGTGCCGGAGTAGAAGTCATACCGCCTGTAATTGAACCGAGGTTATTGAGCAGGCTGAGTTTGAGAACATACTTAGCAAAGATAAAGCCGATAATCATAGGAACAATTGTCATTACTACGCCGTACAGGAAGTATACAGCCTTGAAATATTTAACGAAGCTTGCACCGCCTGCAACGCCTGCACCTATAAGGAACAGCATAAGACCAAATTCACGGAAAACTTTCAGGGTGCTTTCTTTGGGAGTAACTGACATTTTGCCGAAGTTTCCGAAATGTCCGAAGATAAGGGAAACAAGCAGACAGCCGCCTGTTGTTGTGAGTGAGAAGTTGCCGAATTTGATTGAACCAACGAAGATACCAACAATTGAAGCAAGTGCAAAAGGCATAAAACCGAATTCGTCCATTTCAATAAGTTTCTTGTTTACTTTTTTCTTTGAACCACTGTCAGCAGTGATGAGCTTTTTACGTTCTTCTGCCATATTAGCTTTCATGAACTTCGGAATAAGCTGAACGAAAAGTACAACGCCGATTACTCCGAAAAGATAAGCGATACCGTGTCCGACTGTTACAAGGCTTTCAAGCTCAGCACCATTCGGACGGGATTCAACAGTTGCCTTTGCGGCAGAAAATGCCGGTGTACTTGTGAGCGAACCGGAAAGAAGTCCGACAAGCATTGAAGCGATATTTTCAGTGGGGTCTCCGGAGATAGCCTTGTCAACGAGAATACAGCCGCCGCAGGCAAGTCCTCCGGCAACGATTACGACAAGTGCCAGAAGTACATAAGACTTGAAGTTTTTCTTGAAGTTTCCGAAAAAGTTAGGGCCTGCGATAAATCCTACAGACGTTACAAATAATATAAGTCCGAGATTTTCGACAACTTTGAGTGCGCTGCTTACGAATGAAACAATTTCTTTGCTTTCTGCCGCTGTAACTGTAAGGTTACTGCCGAGATTATCAAAGAAGAAACAGCCGTACAGAAGTGAAACGATAAATACTCCGGCAGTACCGAGTGAAATGCCCTTGACGGTAATTCTACCGAGCAGATAGCCTACAGTCGTGATAAGAAAGACTGCAAACATAAGGAAAGTTATAGCCTTGATGGAGATTGAAAAATCTCCTGCTGCGATTAAATCCATAATCCACAACCTCTTTCTGTTAAATTTTCCGCAATACAGCATATTTTTTATGCAATATCACAATATGTATATAACCGCACAAACCGACAGACACAAAAATGCCTGTCGGTTCGTTGGATTATAGTCGGGTTAAATTACTTTTTTCTTGCGTACTTCGGAAGAAGCATTGGTGAAACCTTGCCTGTATTAACTCCGGCATTATCAAGTTCAGCATTGAACTTATTGATATGTTCAAGAGTGAGTTTTTCAGGAACAGCGGTTTCCTTAGCCTTGGCGGCTGCGTAAATACCTGCATTTCTGCCGAATACGATAACGTCAAGGAGAGAATTGCCCATAAGTCTGTTTCTTCCGTGAATACCACCGGCAACTTCACCGGCTGCAAACAGGTTTTCAACACCTGTAGCGCATTCGTCAGTGATGTCAATACCGCCGTTCTGGTAGTGGAGCGTCGGGAAAACAAGGATAGGTTCTTTTCTGATGTCTATTCCGTACTTGCCGAACATTCTGAGCATTGCAGGGATTCTCTTTTCGATAGTTCCCTCGCCGTGGATAAGTTCTATCATAGGAGTATCGAGCCATACAGCCTTGCCGAGATTTGTTTCAATGCCCTTGCCTCTTGCGGTACACTCACGGATAATAGAAGACGCTGTAACGTCACGGGTTTCAAGCGGATTCATGAAAACTTCGCCGTCAATATTTACAAGCTTTGCGCCAAGTGAACGTACCTTTTCAGTAACGAGCGCACCGAAAATCTGTTCCGGATAACCTGTACCTGTCGGGTGATACTGGAGTGTATCAACATCACGGAGACCTGCGCCGACTCTGTATGCAAGTACAAGACCGTCAGCAGTTGCGCCGTAGTGGTTGGAAGTCGGGAATCCCTGATAATGCATTCTGCCTGCGCCGCCTGTTGCGATAACAACGGTCTTAGCTCTTGCAACCATAAGTTCCTTTGTTTCCATATTCATAAGAACTGCACCGGCAGCCTTGCCGTTTTCGTCAAGAATGATTTCAACTGCGGCTGTAAAGTCGATTACCGGAATACCTCTGTTGAGAACTTCGTCACGGAGAGTACGCATAATTTCTGCACCGGAATAGTCCTTTGCAGCGTGCATTCTCTTTCTGGAAGTACCGCCGCCGTGAGTTGTAATCATAGTGCCGTCAGCTTCCTTGTCAAATTCAACGCCGAGTTTGTTGAGCCACTGGATAGCTTCGGGAGCTTTTGTAACAAGTTTCTTGACGAGTTCAGGCTTTGCGGCAAAATGTCCGCCGCCGAAAGCGTCAACATAGTGTATAGCCGGAGAATCGTTCGGCTTGTCAGCAGCCTGAATACCGCCCTCAGCCATCATTGTGTTGGCGTCACCGATACGGAGCTTTGTAACTATCATAGCCTTAACGCCGGCTTCGTCAGCTTCGATTGCGCATGAAGAACCAGCACCGCCGCCGCCGATGATAAGAACGTCTGTATCGTAATCAGGGTTTTCAAGGTCTACGTCAGCGGGATTGATTCTGCTGCGTCCCTGAAGGAGTTCAGCAAGCTGAGTCGGAACTTTACCGCCCTTGTTTGCGCCTGTTTCAAGAACGCTGAACTGGTCTTCCCTGTAATCGGGGTGGAATGTTTTCAGAAGGACATCTTTTTCTTCCGCTGTCATTCTGCGGGGTTCAAGCTTTGCATTGTATTCTCTCTTTTCAGCAACTACCTTTGCAAGCTCATTAAGCTTATCGATTTTATACATTTCTGCTCCTCCTTACTTTTCGATTTCACGGGTATTGTAAAGGTTCTTTACTTCCTCGATATTGTCAACCGACTTAGCCATAAGTTCAGCGATTTTTTCGTCAAAGATACCTTCATTGATTTCGTTTACACGGTCAGCAAGGTGTCCGCATTCGGGAGCAATGTACTTGCCGTTGAGTCTTCTTGCAAGCATAGCAACCTGCGGATGAGAGATTCCGGCAGGACAGCGTGAAGAACATACTCCGCACATTACGCAGTCAAAGGATTCCTCAGCGCACTTGTCAAACTCGCCTCTCTGAGCGTAAGCTATGTACTGCATAGTATTGAGTTCCTGAGTACAAGCCTTTGTGCAGGCGTTGCAGCCGATACAGCTGTAGATTTCGGGGTATAACTGCATCATAATCTGAGTGTTGGGCTTGATTTCCTCAATATTGTAAATCTGCTTTACAAGCGGGAAGAAAGGCAGAGTTGCAACATACATACCCTCCTGTACTTCTGTCTGACATGCGAGACAGGCGTGAAGTTCCTGTTTGTCCTTGATTCTGTAGATAGTAGCGCACGCACCGCAGAAACCGTTACGGCAGCCGCAGCCTCTTACGAGTTCGTAACCGGCATATTCCATAGCCGTCATTATGGTCAGTCCTGCCGGCACCTGATACTTTTTGCCGAACAGGTAAACGTTTAACATATTTTCCATGTTCAATTACTCCTTATTAATATTCGTCAGGCAGTTCGTCAAGCTGGTCGAAACGGAATACAGGTCCGTCCTTGCATACGTACTTGTCACCTATATTGCAGCGTCCGCATTTACCGACAGCGCACTTCATGCGGAGTTCCATAGTTGTGTATACCTGTGTTTCCGTGAAGCCAAGTTCTTTAAGACCGGCAAGTGTGAACTTAATCATAATCGGGGGTCCGCATATAAGAACAGTCTTACTGAGTGACGGATTGAGTTCCTTTACGTAGTTGGGAACGAAACCTACATGACCGTCCCAGCCTTCCTGTTCCCTGTCGATGGTGAGGTTTACTGTAATGCCGTCATCATTGCACCATTCGTTGATAATTTCCTGATAATCAACAAGGTCATCTTTGGAACGTGAGCCGTAGATAATCTGTACATCACCATAGTTTGCACGGTTGTCACGTACATAGTTGATTACGGAACGGAGAGGAGCAAGACCGATACCACCTGCAATAAAGAGTAAATCTTTACCTTTGAGGTCGGTTTCAACGGGGAAATGATTTCCATAAGGACCTCTTAAAGTAATCTGCTGACCGACTTCCATAGCGTGGAGCCATGTTGTAAGACAACCGCATTTTTTTATGCTGAACTCCATAAATTCCTTGTTTGTGGGGGAAGAGGTTATGGAAAACATACCCTCACCCACTCCGGGTACAGAAAGCATTGCGCACTGACCGGGCATATGTTCAAAGACCTTACCGCCGACAGTACCGTCAGGAGCTATGGCGTTGACCCTGAAAGTCTTTACATCGGGAGTATCCTCTCTTATATCTGTAACGACTCCGATGTACGGGATTAATGTATCATTAGCGTTCATTATTTTACCTCCAATGCTTTCATTACCTTGACGATGTTCATGGAGATAGGACACTTGGAAAGACATCTTCCGCAGCCTACGCAGCCAAATTCGCCGTTATTGTTTGAAGGGAAATATACAAGTTTGTGCATGAATCTCTGACGGAAACGCTCAAGCTGAGAGTTGCGGATATTGCCGTGAGCCATTTTTGTGAAGTCCGAATACATGCAGGAGTCCCAGCAGCGGAAACGCTTGATTCCGTGACCTGTGTTGAAGTCCTTTATATCGTAGCACTGACAGGTCGGACATACAAAGGTACATGTACCGCAGCCCAGACAGCTTTCAGAGAGTTCAGCCCACTTTTCTGATTTGAAGTGTTCCATAAGCGTATCGCCGCCGAAAGCTTCTGTCGAGAGATTTGCAAGCGGAAGTTTAGCCATAATTTCCTTGGTCTGAGCCTTTGTTTCGTCAAGCTTAGCGGTATCGCCGTCTTCAAGAAGTTCGGAAACTGAATCAACAAATTTCTGACCTTTTTCGTTGTTGGGTCTGAAGAAAATGCTGTCTCCGTCACTCCAGCAGGAAACATCGCCTTCCGGTTCAGTGGGGTCGATACCGAAAGTACCGCAGAAACAGGTTTCAGCCGGCTTTGCGCAAGCCATAGTTACAATAGTACCGTGTTCACGGCGGTTCTTGTAATAGCTGTCAACGGGTTCGCTGAGGAAAACTTTGTCAAGGATTGTAAAGCTTCTTGCATCACATGCACGTACACCGAAAACAACAAAATCTTCTGCTTCTTCACGTATGTCAATAACTTCAATCTTCTTGCCCTCTACCTTGAAATCGGCAAGATTTTCGGTCTGCGGGAAAAAGAAGTCCTTGGCACTGCGGAGTGTATTGAGATTTTTGCTCAGGGTCATACCATCTTCATACTTTTTGTACTCGGAAGCACCATCTGCACGGTCAGCCGGAATGTAAAGAGTCTGCTTTTCAGCAACTGCCTTAAATAATCCGTTGAGTTTTTCAATAGAGATTTTAAGCATTACTCAACACCCCTTTCGTGAACTATGCTGGCTTCGCAGTCATCAAAAGTATAATTATTAAGCGGAGCTTTGGAAGTAGTGTCAGCACCTGCCTGATATTCGCCGTAAAGTGAATTTATATCCTTGATGAACTTTCTGTTAAGGAGATGAAGCGGAATATTCTGCGGACATACTCTTGAACATTCACCGCAGTCTGTGCATCTTCCGGCAACGTGGAAAGCACGGATAATATGGAACATATTTTCTTCAAAACTGTCAGCAGCAGCCTTGTTTTCAACGCCTGAATCGGGGTTATTGAAAACGCAGTTTTCGCAGGTACAAGCCGGACAGACATTACGGCAGGCGTTGCATCTGATACATTTTGAAAGTTCGTTTCTCCAGAAATCGTAACGTTCCTGAGAAGTCATATTTTCAAGCTTTTCAACCATATCAAAACGATTTGTATCAGTAACTTCGCCGTCTTCGCCTATGAGTTCATCATAGGTAACGTGTTTTTTGCTCTTACAGCTGAGACATTTATTGCTCATAGCGTCAGCAACAGACATTGTTTCATCACCATAAATAGTCTTTACAGTAAGTATATCGCCGTTTCTTTCAACGCCTGTAATACCTGTAATACCTTTAGCCTTGATTTTTTCAACATCAAGTTTGCCGTCACTCGGAATACCGACAACATAAATATTATCACGGTCAACTCTGTGTTCTTTTGTAAGCTGATTAAGGCTGTATGTATCGCAAGTCTTGAGGAATGCAAGAATTTTACCTTCTTTCCTGCTTTCCTTTACAAGATACTTTGAAACGTTTGCTGATGTAAAATCGTCATAAACGAAATCAGCGTCAATTTCCTCTGGGCTTTCAAAAATCGCCGGAGTGATGTCATAAGCAAATTCGCCTCTTTTCCAGCCGATGACACGGTTTACCGTGCCGTCTGCGAGAAGCTGTTTTGCCCTGCTGATTATTGCTTCCTGCATCGTAAGTCCTCCAATCTGCGGTTAGGTCCAAGTTTCTTTACAGCTTCGGTAAATTCGTTCATAGTAGCGGCGAACTTAGCACCTTCAGCGGCGGAAACCCATTCTACTCTTGTACGGTCACGTTCAATGCCGAGAAAATCAAGCATACTGAAAAGAAGTGTCATTCTTCTTCTTGTGAAGTAGTTGCCTGATGTATAGTGACAGTCACCAGGGTGACAGCCACAAAGTATAACACCGTCTGCACCTCTCTGGAAAGCCCTGAGAATAAATATCGGATTTACTCGACAGGAGCAGGGTACTCTTATAATTTTAACGTTTGTAGGATAATTCAGTCTGTTTGTACCTGAAAGGTCTGCACCTGCATATGAACACCAGTTACAGCAGAATGCGACTATCAGGGGTTGAAATTCTTTGTTATCATTTACTTGCATATTGCGTCTACCTCCGCCATAATCTGACTGTTAGAGAATCCGTTCAAATCCATTGCACCAGACGGACAAGCAACTGTACATGCGCCGCATCCCTGACATACAGCAGGATTAACACTTGCAACACGTCTCATTACTGTTGTGCGGTATGGTGTTCTGAATTCCTTATCCTGATATGTGATAGCACCGTAAGGACAAACCTTTTCACAAGCTGAACAGCCGTTGCACATAAGTTCATTTGAGTGAGCGACACACGGGTTGCAGGTTATACTGTCCTTTACAAGCAGACCGATAGCTTTGGAAGCGGCGGCACTTGCCTGAGCAACGGTTTCCGGAATATCTTTGGGACCCTGACAGGCACCGGAAAGGAAAATACCGGCAGTTGCGCTTTCAACAGGACGGAGCTTGGCGTGAGCTTCTGTAAAGAAGTCGTTTGTATCCATCTGAGTTGTGAGCATTGTTGCAAGCGGACGAGCTGTCTTGTCAGGTTCGATAGCTGTTGCAAGAACGACCATATCAGCGTCAATGTGAAGCTGTTCATTGGAGAGCAGGTCAGAAGCCTGAACATCAATTTTACCGTCTGACTTCGGAGTAACCTTACCTACCATACCCTTTATATAGTGAACGTTGTACTGTTCAACGGCTCTGCGGTAGAACTCGTCGAAATTCTTACCGGGAGTACGTACATCTATGTAGAATACATAAACCTCTGTATCGGGATATTTTTCACGGATAAGCATAGCGTGCTTTGCTGTATACATACAGCAGATTTTTGAACAGTAAGGCTTGCCCTTGCTGTCGTCGCATCTTGAGCCTACGCACTGTACGAAAACAATTTTGTGCGGGTGGGTTTTGTCGGACGGTCTGAGAAGTGTACCGCCGTTAGGACCTGCGGCGTTCATAAGCCTTTCAAGTTCAAGAGAAGTTACAACGTCTGCACACTGATTGTATGCAAATTCATCAAACTTATCAAGTTTAATCGGGTTGTAACCGGTAGCTACAACGATAGCACCGTATTTCTGTTCAATATATTCGTCCTGCTGGTGATAGTTTATAGCACCTGCGGTGCAGGCTTCGGCACACTTGCCGCAGACCTTTTCATTAACGTCGCCCTTGCGGAGTTTGAGACAGTAATTCGGGTCAATTGTAGCAACTTTCGGTACAGCCTGAGCGAACGGAATATAAACAGCACCTCTGTTATTGAGACCGAGGTTGAAAGCATTCGGAACTTTCTGCATCGGACAGACTTCTGTACAAGCACCGCAGCCTGTACACTTTGTCTCATCGACAAAACGTCTTTTTTTCTTTATGGTAGCTGTAAAGTTTCCAATAAAGCCCTTTACTGCACTGACTTCGCTGTATGAATGAATAGTGATTTTTTCGTTCTGGGAAGCCTCAACCATTTTAGGTGTAAGAATACAGGCGGCGCAGTCGAGTGTCGGGAAAGTCTTGTCAATCTGAGCCATTTTACCGCCGATAGTAGCTTCTTTTTCAACTATGTCAACTTCAAAGCCTGCTTCTGCAATATCAAGTGCGGTCTGGATACCAGCGATACCGCCGCCGATAACCAATGCTCTTTTAGCAACGGGGCTTTCGCCTGCTGTAAGAGGTGTGTTGAGCTGAACTTTAGCGATAGCGGCTCTGCCAAGAATAATAGCCTTTTCTGTAGCAGTAGCGATGTCCTTGTGAATCCATGAACACTGTTCTCTTATGTTTGCGATTTCAACGAGGTACGGATTAAGACCTGCGGCAGCAGCGGCTTTTCTAAAAGTATTCTCGTGCATACGGGGTGAACATGAACATACAACAACACCTGTAAGACCGTTTTCCCTGATAGCGTCCTTTATGAGATTCTGTCCGGCTTCAGAACACATATACTGATAATCCTGTGAGATAACTACTCCGGATTCGTGACTGAGAGCCTCTGCAACTGCCTTAACGTCAACAGTTGCGGCAATATTTGTACCGCAGTGACAGACAAATACTCCTATTTTCTGCATATTATCTCCTCCTTACTTAGTATATTTTCTGAATGCCGTAACGATAGCCTGCTGTGGTAAATCTTCGTCAAGCATTTCGGGTATCTGGTCTGGAATAAGGTGGTTGTTGCCCTGTATGCGGACAGCGGCAAGGCGTACAGCTTCAACGACCTTAGCCGGTTCAACGCTTCTGGGACATCTGTCAACACACGCAAAACAGGTCAGACATTTGTATATTGAATCCGAGTTCATAAGGGTTTCGATATCGCCCTTTTCAACCATATACACAAACTGATGCGGATGATATTCCATTTCGTCGTATGACGGACAGGTGCCGGAGCATTTGCCGCAGCGCATACATTTCAGGACGTTCACACCGCTTGAACGGATAACCTGTTCTTTAAGATTATTACTCATTGTCAGCCTCCTTTACTTCGAGTGCTTCTGCAAGCAGTTCAGTGAAGTAATAAACCGGAAGTTCAGAACCGGAATTCTTTTTCAGGTTGTACATACACAGCGGACAGGCAGTAATAATCATATCTGCGCCCTGTTCCTGAGCAGAATCCATAACCTTTGCACTTCTCTTTGAAGCCTGAGCCTTGTCCTCCATAGTTATGTAACCGCCGCAGCATTCGTTGCGCTGAGCGTAGATAACCGGAGTACCGCCGATAGCCTTAATGAAATCTTCGATAATAGTAGGATTTTCGGGGTCGTCCATAGCAAGAGCCTTGCTCGGACGAAGAAGCAGACAACCATAATAAGCGGCGATTTTCTTACCCTTGAAAGGATTTACAACCTGCTTTTTGAGGTTATCGAAACCGACAACATCACGGAGCATTTCAAGATAGTGATAGACAGTAGCCTCACCGTTGTAAGGTTCGTCAAGCTGGAGGTAATTGTTTACCTTTGCAGACATTTCCTCATCGTGGGAAATATCATAATTAGTCTGCTTGATGACGTTGTGGCAGGCGGAACATACTGTAATAAGGGGTTTGTCAGCTTCCTTTGCGGCGTTGAGAGTTCTCACCGCTGAAAGCTTTGTAGCAATTTCGTCTTTGGCTGTCGTGTAAGCACCGCCGCAGCACTGCCAGTTCTCGGGTTCTTCGAGGGAGATTCCGAGAGCTTCGGCAGAAGACCTTGCATAAGCGTCAAGGTCTTTTGCTTGGGTTCTTAGCGTACAGCCGGGATAATACATAAAAGTATTCATTTGGTACGCTTTCCTTTCTGATAATTTTATGCCATTTCTTCGGGGTGGAAAACTTCATCAAAGCGTTCAGCAGTCAGGAAGCCGAGTTCAACGCAGGCATCTTTAAGGGAAATATTGTCCTTGTAAGCTTTCTTGGCAGTTTTAGCGGCGTTTTCGTAACCGATATACGGATTGAGAGCAGTTACAAGCATAAGGGAATTATAAAGATTATGGTGCATTTTTTCCTTGTTAGCTTTTATGCCTACTGCGCAGTTTTTGTTGAAAGACATAATAGACTCTGCGAG
The DNA here is from genome assembly GCA_947176685.1 of uncultured Ruminococcus sp. Taxonomy (GTDB): domain Bacteria; phylum Bacillota; class Clostridia; order Oscillospirales; family Ruminococcaceae; genus Ruminococcus. Next base: position 14,045 of record CAMWRL010000019.1, read on the forward strand.
AAGACGGGCTGACTGGAGGAAGTTATAAGCACATACAGGCATAAATACGTTGAGTTCAAAGTTGCCCTGAGATGCCGCCATACCAACTGCAACGTCATTGCCCATTACCTGTACGGCAACCATAGTAACCTGTTCGCACTGAGTCGGATTAACTTTTCCGGGCATAATAGATGAGCCGGGTTCGTTTTCCGGAATAAAGATTTCACCGAGACCGTCACGAGGTCCTGAAGCAAGCCATCTCACATCGTTGGCAATCTTCATCATATCAGCGGCAAGAGCCTTTAAAGCACCGTGAGCGAATACGATTTCGTCCTTTGATGTAAGGGAATGGAACTTGTTGGGAGCAGTAACGAAAGACTTTCCGGAAATCTGGCTGATAGCTTCAGCGGCTTTTTCAGCAAAACCGGCAGGAGCGTTAAGACCTGTACCAACGGCAGTACCACCGAGAGCGAGTTCACGGAGTTCCTCGACAGCAGAAAGGAGCATTTTCTTGTCCTTTTCAAGTGAAGACCTCCAGCCGCTTATTTCCTGAGAAAACTTAATCGGGGTAGCGTCCTGTAAGTGAGTACGTCCGCTTTTTACGATACCTTCGTTTTCCTGTTCAAGTCTCTTGAAAGTTTCGATAAGGGTATCAACAGCGGGGATAACCTTATCTTCAACGGCTATAACTGCGGCGATATGCATAGCAGTCGGGAAAGTATCGTTTGATGACTGGCTCATATTGATGTCGTCATTGGGGTGAAGAAGTTTAGCACCGGCGATTTCGTTACCTCTGTTTGCGATAACTTCGTTGGCATTCATATTGGACTGAGTGCCGCTTCCGGTCTGCCATACGACAAGCGGAAAATGTTCATTAAGAGAACCGCTTATAACTTCGTCACAAGCCTGAGATATAGCGGCAAGTTTCTGGTCTGTCATCTTTTCCGGCTTGACTGCGTGATTGGCAATAGCTGCGGCTTTTTTGAGGATTCCGAAAGCGTGAGTAATTTCTCTGGGCATAGTTTCGATACCTACGCCGATGAGGAAATTTTCATGACTTCTTTCGGTCTGGGCAGCCCAGTACTTGTCGGCTGGGACTTTTACTTCGCCCATAGAATCGTGTTCGATACGGTATTCCATTTAAAATATCCACTCCCGAAAAAATTTTTTATAGTTGAAAACGTTTGAAACGTGTTTTTCATACAATTATAAGTATAACAGCAAGTGACGAGAATTTCAAATGCGGTTTAAGAATATTGATATTCGGATATTGATATAATATTAACAATAAGCTCCGGATATGCGCAAGGTTATATCTGTCTCTTATACTCCTCTCCGCGCCCACTAGCCCGTACTAGATATCGTATGCCGTCTTCTGCTTGAAAAAAAAATGGGGGGGGGGGG
>CAMWRL010000020.1 GCA_947176685.1 uncultured Ruminococcus sp.
TAACTGTAAATTTTTTTGAACGGACAGCCATATGTCCAGTACTATATGTATAATTTATGGAAGATAAACAAAGTGCAATTAAAGAAAATTATAAAATAAGGAGGAAATTTAAATGGATATAGAATGTCCGAAATGCTGTTCAGATAATGTATATGATATTACTGGTGAATATAGTTCAAAAGACGGTAAAACTTCCGGTGCTATTGCAGGTACACTTCTTTTCCCTTTGTTGGGAACAATTATAGGTGCTGCAATTGGTGAAGTGATGGCGGGCGAGGACAAAGACGCAAACGGAAATACAATAATAAGATACAAGTGCAACGCCTGTGGGAAAAATTTTCAGTTATGTCCGAAGTGCAGAAAAATTTTAAAAACAGAATATTTTGATACATTGCCACATCGTGAAGGATACGAAATAATATCAGGCAAAAAATGCAGAAGGTGTAAAAATATAATCCGTAATCCTGAATATAAAAAAATTGAAGAAAATAATACATAAATATCTTCTTTCGGTAAACCACAGGAAACATTTTCAAAAAATCTCCGGTATATATTGACTTGCTTAAAAAAAAACGTTATAATTAGTATGTATGACAATACAAATTCATTTCATATAATATTGGAGGTTTTTTTAAATGAGCAGAGTTTATAACTTCAGTGCTGGTCCTGCTGTTCTGCCGGAAGAGGTTCTGGAAGAAGCAAGGGACGAAATGCTTGACTACAAGGGTACTGGTATGTCCGTTATGGAAATGTCACACCGTTCAAAGGCTTATGACACTATCATCAAAGAGGCTGAACAGGATTTGCGTGACCTTATGAACATTCCCGACAACTACAAGGTTATCTTTTTACAGGGCGGTGCATCACTTCTCTTTGCAGGCGTTCCGATGAACCTTATGAAAAACGGCAAAGCCGCTTACATTATCACTGGTCAGTGGGCTAAAAAAGCCTATCAGGAAGCCCAGAAGTACGGCGAAGCTGTTGCAGTAGCGTCTTCCGCTGACAAGACTTTCTCATACATTCCGGACTGCTCCGACCTTGATATCCCCGAAGATGCAGACTATGTGTATATCTGCGAAAACAACACCATCTACGGCACAAAGTTCAAGACTCTCCCGAATACCAAGGGCAAGGAACTTGTTGCAGATGTATCTTCATGTTTTCTTTCTGAGCCCGTTGACGTTACTAAATACGGCGTTATCTACGGCGGCGTTCAGAAAAATGTAGGTCCTTCCGGTGTACAGATTGTAATTGTACGTGAAGACCTCATAGCTGACGGTGCGGCTCTGAAATGCACTCCCACTATGATGGACTGGAAAATTCAGGCTGACAACGATTCACTTTACAACACTCCCCCTTGCTACGGCATATATGTATGCGGCAAGGTTTTCAAGTGGATTAAGAAAATGGGCGGTCTCGAAGCTATGAAAGCTCACAACGAAAAGAAAGCTAAAATCCTTTATGACTTCCTTGACGAAAGCAAACTCTTCAAAGGCACTGTCGCTCCCGAAGACCGTTCACTTATGAACGTACCTTTCGTTACAGGCAACGAAGAACTTGACAAGAAGTTTGTAGCAGAAGCTACAGCCGCAGGTTTCGTAAACCTCAAGGGTCACAGAACTGTCGGCGGTATGAGAGCTTCAATCTACAATGCTATGCCCATTGAGGGCGTTGAAAAGCTTGTTGACTTCATGAAGAAGTTTGAAGCCGAAAACGCTTGATTATTCCGAATATCTGAAAAGAGGTTTTTTTACAATGTACAATATCCAGACACTTAACAAGATTTCTGCAATCGGTACGGATATTTTCGACAAGAGCAAGTATGCTGTTTCCGATTCTCCCGAAAATCCTGACGCTATTATGGTCAGAAGTGCCAAAATGCACGATATGCAGTTTAATGAAAATCTTCTTGCAATCGCAAGAGCAGGTGCAGGCGTAAACAACATTCCTGTTGAACGCTGTGCCGAAGAGGGTATTTGCGTATTCAATACTCCCGGTGCTAACTCAAACGCCGTTAAAGAACTTGCAATATGCGCATTGCTCCTTGCTTCAAGAAAGATTACAGAAGCCGCTGCATGGGCTGCATCTCTCAAAGGCACACCAGACGCTCCGAAGACAGTTGAGGGCGGTAAGGCTAAGTTTGCAGGTCCTGAGATTCTCGGAAAAACTCTCGGTATTATCGGACTTGGTGCTATCGGCGGAAAAATCGCCAACACTGCAATCGCACTTGGTATGAAAGTTATCGGTTATGACCCTTACTTGTCCGTAAAAGCCGCTGTACAGCTTGACTCCTCTGTAAAGGTAGTAACAGACATAAACGACATTTACAGGAACAGCGACTATATAACAATCCATATGCCGTACACTCCGCAGACAAAGAACACTATCGACTTTGAACAGATTGCTATGATGAAAGACGGCGTACGTCTTATCAACCTTGCAAGAGGCGAACTCATCAACAGCGAAGCAGTTGTAAAGGCTGTCGCTGACGGTAAAGTCGCAAAATATGTCACTGACTTTGCAGACGACATTGTTTTAGGTGTTGAAAATATAATTGTTCTTCCGCATCTGGGCGCATCTACTCCCGAAAGCGAGGACAACTGCGCAGTTATGGCGGCTCAGGAGCTTATCGACTACCTCGAAAACGGCAATATCAGAAACAGCGTAAATCTTCCCAACGCTTCAATGGACGCTACTGGTACTAAGGTCTGCGTAATCCATAAGAATGTTCCATCACTCATTTCAGCTATTACTAAGGCTGTTGGTGATGAGGGTCTTAACATTGAAAATATGGTAAATGCAAGCAGAAAAGATTTCGCATATACAATAATGGACGTTATCGGTGACGTAACGGACGCTGTTGTAAATGACATAAAAGCTATTGACGGCATAATCAGAGTAAGAGTTATAAAGTAATATAATAAATAATCCGGTTCTTTAAAGAGCCGGATTTTTTTGTATATAAAGAACCGTCCGGACAGATAATATATCCGGACAGTTCTTTTTTCCCCCCTAACAAGCAACACCGGATTATTTCTTTATATTGTCTCCGGTCATTGATTTCTAACGGTAAACCGTTAATACAAGTATTATATCATATGTTCATCCAAAAGTCAACGGTTTACCGTCAATTATTTTGCACAAAAAATGCTATCATTATTTATGTAATTTTCACATGAAAGGATAGTGTTATAATGAATATCTCAGATGCAGTCGCAAACCGTATTCTTGAGCTTTGCAGTGAAAGAAACCTCACTGTAAACAAGATTTCCACGCTTTCGGGAGTAACCCAGTCAACAGTAAACGACATTGTAAACCACAAGGCGAAAAATATCGGAATCGTAACTATCAAGAAACTTTGTGACGGTTTCGGAATCACAATCACGGACTTCTTTGAAACTGAACGTTTCAGAAACCTTGAACAGGAAATGTACTGACATATACCAGAAGGGTGCGGATAAATATTTATCTGCACCCTTTCCAATATATTTAGTTCAAAGTGACCGGCAGACCGTTTATTTCAATAGTCGGGTCATCAATGTCTATAAGTAAACATCTTCTGCCGTTAATAACGCTTGTACGTACCTTGTCGCCTGCATCGGGCTTTATGTTGACCGTGATTCCAGCAGTAGTCATAACGGTTTTGTTGTCCACAAGATTTGAAGCCGTAAGCGGTGCTTTTCCGCATACTTTTTCGTACACCGGCTCAACCATTTTTACACGTTCTTCCGGCACTCCCACATCACTGAGGATTTCCTTTAATCTGGAGTTGTCTATAACCGTCCTGTCAGTATCGTCCTTGTTTTCCTCAACGACTTCCTGTATTTTTTCGTTGACGGACTTTATTACCATATAGTCCAAATCCTCACCGACTACGCTTTTAAGAATGGTCTGGAAATTAGCCTTTTCGTTTTCAGCCGACATCACAAAAGTACAGCCCAGTACGTTTTCAACCATTGAAATATTGGGGTCATTGGCTTTTTTTGAGTAGTACATAATGTGATTGATGTCTGTACTTCTGTTGCTGAAAACAGGATACAGAAAACCGTCTGTCGGAGCTTTGCTGATAATAAGCTCCGTGTTGAGTTTCTTGACAATTTCGTTGTTGAAAGAATCAAACACAAAACCGTCGCTTCCGGTAGTTACGGGGCATATGGCTGTTAGTAAGTATCTGTAGATTTCGTCCTCACCGTCTGCGAATTCGTCATTTTTGTCCTTGCGGCGGATGGTATAACAGCAGTAAGCAGTAACCAGAGCGTAGTTTCCGCCGTATACAAGGTTATTTGCGATATGGTTCACGAAATCTTCACAAGCCTGCTCATCTTTTAGTTCGGATTTCAGAAGCTTGTGAAGTATGTACTGGGAGTTTCCCTCATCGTACGCCGTGTCCGGAAACTCATACTCCACAAAAGCCTTGCCAACGTTGGTGTTGAGGACTTTTTTAAGCGTTTCGCTGTAAACTTCGTGTTCTTCCTCCGGCATAGTCAGACACGAATTTACGTGATTGTAACGGACATTCTTTTCAGAGTCCACAAAAGCTGTCAGGATTTTTTCCATTATGAAAAATCCGCTTTTGTCCGAAAAATTCTTTTTGATTTCAGCAGTTTCTTTTTTGTTCATTGTAATTTCCTTTCTTTATAGAGAGTATATATATTATAGCGTATTTACAAAAAAATTGCAAGCGGAATACTTGTACTTTTTACTGAATATAATTTCTTAAACCTATTTTCAAGGAGGCTGTATAATGGATTTCAGAATAAACAGGGAAACCATTCCCGTAAGCGAAAACGTTTTTGACGGCGTGCAGGAGCAGGGCGTGGAACTGGATTACATACTTCCCGACTATTACCCCGACATTTTCAGGCTTGTCCGTTGTGAAGTCGTTCCGGTCATCACGGGCTACTCGATAAACGGCGACAAACTTTCATATGAACTAAGATGCGACATAAAAATACTCTATTGCAGTGAGAGCGGGTCAACTCTCCAGTGCGTGACGCAGAGACAGAATTTTTCCAGAACTGCCGAACTGGGCAGAACCGGCGAAAATCTTACCGCAAGGCTTACTCCCAAGACCGACCACATAAATTTCCGTGCGGTAAACAAACGCCGTCTTGATTTAAGGGGTGCGGTTTCTGTCAAGATTTCCGTTACCGGAGAGACTGCACAAGAGGTTATTTCAGACGCTTTCGGAATGAACATACAGATTAAAAAAATTCCGGTACGTTTTGCCGCAAAAAAAATCACCGCCGAAAAAACATTACAGCTGAGCGAGGAAACAGAAATCCCCGTTACTCAGCCGCCGGTAATGAGCATTATAAATACACGCTGTATAATTCCGGAATGCGAAAAGAAAATGATTTCAGGAAAACTTCTCGCAAAAGGTTCAGCCGAACTTAAATTATTATACTCGTGCGAAAAAGACGGCGGTGCTGTAGAACCTATTTCGTTTTCGATACCATTCAGTCAGATTATTGACATTGACGGTATAGACGATACTTTTGACTGCACGGTTACTCCGGAGGTCATAAGCTGCGACATAACTCCGACTACCGACAAGAACGCCGAAAACCGTATTATACGCTGCGAAATCGAAATACGTCTGATATGCAGCGCAGTGAAAACGTCTTCCGTAATGTTGGGAAGCGATGCATTTTCTACTGTCTACCCGTGCAACATACTTGTTTCGGAAATAAAAGCTGAACAGATTCCGGTAATTTATGATGAAAGCTTCCGGCACTCTGCAAAAATCAGCGAGGGCGACAGTGTTCCGCAGACGATATATTCAATGTGGTGCAGTCCCAAAAACATAAATACAAGGCTTTCCGATGACGGCAGCTCCGTAATTATAAGCGGTATGCTTACTTACTCAATGGCGGCAAGGGATAACGCCGGAATGATTGTTATGCCCGACAAGGACGAGGCTTTTGAGGAAACTATAAAACTTCCCGACAATATCGCCGGCTGTACGGTCGCCGCCGAAATAAGTATAAGGGACGTTTCGTATAATATATCTTCGGAGGGAATACTGTCCGCAAAGTCGGATATATCAGCTAAAATTTCCGTATATAGTTGTTCGTCAATAAACGCCCTCACGGATATTTCGGTTGACGAAAGTATAAAAAAACAACGTGACGGAGATTATGCTATAAAGTTATACTTCGGTATCGAGAACGAGGAAGTATGGGACATTGCAAAACGTTACAGCACAAGCGTAAACGCCGTGATTGAGGAAAACGACCTTTCTGGCGACCGTCTTGAAAACGGCGGAATGCTGCTTATACCGATTGTTATATAAGGAGTGAGTGAAAAATATGGTTAAAGATATTTACACAAATATCGCTGAACGCACAAACGGAGATATTTATATAGGCGTTGTGGGACCCGTGCGTACCGGAAAATCAACTTTTATCAAACGTTTTATGGAGTCGCTTGTTATCCCCAACATAACAAGCGAGTTCAAAAGGGAACGTGCAATGGATGAACTGCCGCAGTCCGCAGCCGGAAAAACTATCATGACCACTGAACCGAAATTTATTCCGGAAGACGCCGTTGAAATAAACATCGGCAGCGGTGCTACTATGAACGTTCGTTTAATAGACTGCGTGGGTTATATAGTGCCGAGTTCATTAGGCTATATCGAAAACGAAATGCCCCGAATGGTTATGACATCTTGGTTTGATGAGGAAATACCGTTCAATATGGCGGCTGAAATCGGTACTCAGAAAGTCATTACAGACCATTCGACAATAGGGCTTGTTGTCACAACGGACGGCACTATTTCGGATATTCCACGTTCCGAGTACGAGGAATGCGAGGAGCGTGTTATCCGTGAACTCAAAGAACTCGGCAAGCCGTTTGTGGTAATCATGAACACTGTAAATCCGTCATCACAGGAGGCAAGAAACCTTGCGGCAAGTCTCACTGACAGATATGATACTAAAGTTATTCCGGTAAGCTGTCTCGACCTTGACGAAAACGACATACGTGAAATTATGAGGGAAATATTATTTTCGTTTCCAATAAAGGAAATAAATATCCGTACAGCACGCTGGATAAACTCCCTTGAAAAAGGTCACTGGCTCAAAACGGAGATTCTTGACTGTATCAGAAACTCAGCAAGAGATATAAAGCTTGTCCGTGAAGCTGAGACGGCTATTCAGGCAATGTCACAATGTCCGCACATCATAAACGCTGAAATTTCCGCTATGGACTTGGGAAACGGCTCGGTTACGATAACCGCCGAACTTGACAACAGTCTGTTTTATAAGATTCTGGGAGAGGCTACCGGCATTGAAATAGAAAGCGAAAGTGATTTGATGCCGCTGCTTATGGAGCTTAACGAAATCCGCCGGAAGTATCAGCGTATTGAACCGGCACTCGCTGAAGTTGAAGCGACAGGTTACGGAATAGTTATGCCGGAAATGGAGGAACTGACACTCGAAGAGCCGAAAATCATCAGGCAGGGCGGAAAGTACGGCGTTAAACTCAAGGCAACTGCACCGTCCCTGCATATTATGAAAGCCAACATTAATACAACTGTAAGTCCGATAGTAGGCACGGAAAGGCAGTCCGAAGAACTGATTATGTATCTGCTTGACGGATTTGACGACAATCCGGCTAAAATATGGGAGAGTAATATTTTCGGAAAGTCTCTCCACGAGCTTGTCAATGAGGGACTGCATAATAAGTTATTCAAGATGCCCGTTGACGCAAGACTCAAATTACAGGAAACCCTTGAACGTGTAATCAATGAGGGCTGTTCGGGATTGATTTGTTTCATACTTTGAAAAAAGCCGGCTGATAAATCAATTTCAGCCGGTTTTTCTTATTTAATGTCTTTTACTGTTTTCAGTGCGGAATTTATAGTCTTTTCGCTGATTCCGGTCTTTTTGGAAACAGTTTCAACTACTTTCTTTTCCTGACCGCTTTTTTCAAGTTCGTCAATAGCTTTCTGCCCTGCCTTTACGACCTTGTCAATCGGAATGTCCGGTAACTTTGCCATATTGCACAACCTCCTGAAATATTATAACTATATTATAGTCCGGATTTTTCTGTATGTCAACATTTTCCGCAAAAAAAACGCACTCGCAAGAGTACGGCTTTTTATGTCAGAGTTTGACTTCTTCTTTGACCTCCGGTTCCTGAACTTCCGAATTAACTGTAATATAGTTAGGAGGAGCAACCGTTCCTCTTGCTGCGTTGATGTCAGCCCACAAACCTTTTATAGTCCTGTTTGTCCAGTTGAATAACAGACCGCTTGCTTTGCCGATAACGCTGAAAACCCAGCACAAACCGCATAACGGATACAAAGCAACTGCAATCAATGCCGTAAGTATAACAGCAACTATATATGAAATAAATCTTACCATATAACAGACTCCTTATATTTTATTTTTTCGTTTATATCATTATAAATTATAATTCACTATGCTTTAAAAGTCAATAGTTTCCAGAATTTTTTGTTTATTCCGCACAAAAGCCGCACTCATAAGAGTACGGTTTTATGCATTACCCGAAAGCTGTTTCTTCATTTTATGCCGTCAAATCCCCGCCCCGAATTTCACGGACAGTTTTTTGCACCTATATAAGTGCAATTTCATTATAAAACAAATTTATAATAATGTCAATACTTTTTGTAAGATTCAAAGTATAGAAATTATATGAAAGGATTTGTTTATAATGAACAAAAAAATCGAACTGCAAATAGGCAGAAACATCCGGCATCTCAGGGAAAAATGCGGAAGAACTCAGGAAAACCTTGCACAGCAGCTTCAGCTTAACGGCTGCGACATAACAAGAAGTGCCGTTGCAAAAATCGAAGCAGGACAGCGGCATCTCTATCCGGACGAAATAATCCTTATCAGAAAAATTCTCAATGTCTCATATGAGGAAATTTTCAGCATTCCGGAATAAGTACGCCCGTACAGGATAATTTTTCTATTGACAAAATATAGCAGTGGGTTTATAATTAAGTTGGAGTATTGTAAACTCTGAAATTTCTATATTTTTATGGAGGAATTATGGACATTATCATTGTAGGCTGCGGAAAAGTCGGCAGCACTCTTGCGGACGTTCTCAGCGATGAACACAATGTTACAGTAATCGACACTGACGAAACTAAAACCGAAAGTGTCGTAAACGACCACGACGTTATGGGAATTACAGGAAACTGTCTGCAAACAAGCATTTTGGCAGAAGCAAACGTTGCCAAAACGGATATTTTCATTGCCGTGACTGACTCTGATGAGGTGAATATATTGTCCTGCCTTATAGCAAAGGAACTCAAGGCACATCACTGTATAGCCCGTGTACGCAATCCGGAATTTGACAAACAGCTTGTATTTATGCGTGAAAACCTGAAAATAAGTATGATGGTCAATCCCGACTACAACGCCGCCAACGAAATCGCCAAAGTACTGCGTTATCCGGAAGCAATAAATATTGAGTCTTTCGCAAAAGGTCGTGTTGACCTTGCCGAAATCCGCATTTCAAAGGGCAGTATCCTTGATGGAGTTGTACTCAATAACCTTTCCAGAAGATTGCGCCTTGATGTTCTGATATGCGCCGTCCAGAGAGGCAAGGAGATTTTTATTCCGGACGGCAACTTTATGCTCCGTGCAGGCGACAAAATCCATATGACTGCTTCTCATAGTGCAATGGTAAAGTTTTTCAAGAGCATAAGTGCCGCTTACCGTGAAAAACGTGTAAAATCAGCGGTACTGATAGGCGGCGGACGAGTGGCATATCATCTTGCGCAGCAGCTTATTGAAATGGGAATAAAAGTCAAGATTATTGAAATCGATTACAACAGATGCCTTGAACTCAGCCAGCGGCTCAACAAAGTCAATATATCCTGCGCTGACGGTACAGACCACGACGTTTTAGAGGGCGAAAGGGTCTATGATGCCGATGCGGTTGTAACGCTTACCGGAATTGATGAGGAAAATATCCTGCTGTCGCTTCTTGCAAAGAATAACGGCGTTGAAAAAGTCGTAACCAAAGTCAACCGTATGAATCTTATACAACTTTCGGATACGCTGTCGCTTGACAGTATAATCTCCCCGAAATCAATCACTGTAAATCAGATTTTACAATATGTCCGTGCAAAACAGAACGCCAAAGGCAACAATATAACTACTCTGTACCGTCTTGTCAACGACCGTCTTGAAGCTATTGAATTTGTTATACGTGATGAAAAACCATATCTTAATACACCGCTTAAAAAACTCAAACTCAAAAAAGGCATACTTATTGCAAGTATCGTAAGAGGCAATGAACTTATTATTCCGAAAGGTGATGACTGTCTTAAACTTAACGACAGCGTTGTCATAATCACAACAACCAAAGGTTTCAGCGACCTTAAAAATATTTTTGAATAAGGAGTTTACCGGTACTCAGATATGAATTATAAAATGATTTTATATATTATGGGACAGATTCTCAAAGGCGTGGGACTTTTTATGCTGCTTCCCATAATAGTCGGCTTCATTTACGGCGAGGAACATGTTGTTTCTTCATTCGGAATACCTTTTGCAGCACTTATGGTTATATCCTTTGCCCTGACTGTAAGAAAACCAAAGGACAATTCAATATTTTCTATGGAAGGTTTTGTAAGCGTTGCGGCGTCGTGGATTATGATGTCGGTTGTAGGAGCTTTGCCGTTCATAATTTCGGGGGAAATACCAAATTTTTCAGATGCTATCTTTGAAACGGTTTCCGGCTTCACCACAACCGGAGCAACCATACTTAATGATGTTGAATCAATGTCCAAATCCTGCCTTTTCTGGAGAGCTTTCACACACTGGATTGGCGGTATGGGAATACTTATGTTTGTACTGGCGATAATGTCCAGCAACGATTCACGCACCATGCACATGATGAGAGCTGAATGCGCAGGACCTAAAGCCGGAAAACTTGTATCAAAGTCAAAGTTTTCTGCACGTATACTGTATCTGATATATATATCGCTGACGCTTCTTGAAACAGCAATGCTTCTCTTTGGCGGAATGCCCCTTTATGATGCAGTGATACACGCATGTTCGTCTGCCGGTACGGGAGGGTTTTCGATATGGGGAGACAGTATAGCCCATTACAACAGCGTTTATATTGAAACAGTCATTGCAGTATTTGTAATACTTTTCGGAGTAAATTTCAACCTATATTATTATCTTTTGATAAAGAAATTCTCACTTGTATTCAAAAACGAAGAAGCACGGACATATTTCGGAATCATAATAACCGCAACTGCTATAATTACATTGAATACTATGAAATTATTCGGTTCATTCGGTGAATCTCTCAGACATTCGTTTTTTATGGTAGCTTCAACAATAACGTCGGCAGGCTTTGCGACAACCGATACTTCAAAATTTCCGGTATTCTCCCAGACGCTTCTGACTATGCTTATGTTTGTAGGGTCGTGCGCCGGCTCAACCGGCGGCGGTATGAAAGTTTCAAGAATAATGATACTTTTCAAGACAGGCATAAAAGAACTCAAGTATATTGTAAATCCCCGTGCTGTTGCAAGCGTCAAAATGGACGGCAAACCCGTTGAAAATGACGTTGTAAGAGGTGTATCGTCATATTTTATACTGTTTATGCTGATATTGTGCATATCGCTTCTGCTGGTGACTCTTGACAACTACTCCATTGAAGAATCTGCATCCGCTGTTATAACCTGTATGAATAATATCGGTTTTGGTGTGGGACGCTTCAGTACTTCCGGAAACCTTGGCGGTCTGAACGCTTTTTCAAAGACTGTACTGAGCTTTGACATGCTTCTCGGCAGACTGGAAATTTATCCGCTTATAATGCTGTTCGCAGTAAAAAAACACTAATAAAGGAGGTTTTCTATTATGAAAACAAAAAAACAAAGGCTGTTATCCATCTTCCTGAGTCTGCTAATGACTTTCATGTGCGTGACTTCAACTGCCATACAGGCTGTCGGCACAAAAATGTCATTGCACTTTCCGTCAATTGTAACGGCTTCGGCTGGACAGGATATTCAGCTTGATTTGCTCGTTGAAAATCCAATCGACATCAAAGAAATAACCAACCTTATACTGACAATTCCGGACGGATTTGAAGTTACCGGAATGGACGGGACTTCTCCGGCTTTCAACGGCTCTGTATCTTACACCACAAGCGGAAATTCACTGAATTTTTCAATCACAGGCAACGGCACATCAAGTAATAACGTTGCAGCGTCAATTTATCTGCACGTTTCGGAAAACTGCGCCGAAAAAATGTACCCATTCCAATGGAAAACAACTGCAATGTCCTGCATTACTGCCAGCGGAAACAATTACACTCCGTCACTAGCATACGGACTTATAAAAGTAGAAGCTTCCGGCGGCACAACGACAACAACTACCACATCAACCACAACCACTACTACAACAACCACCACGACAACAACTACTACCGTCCCAGAAACAACAGCAACTACTACAGTGCAGCCAAAAATTTCAATCAGTTTCACTATGAAAACCCCTCCGACAAAAACAGAATATATAATCGGTGAACAATTCGATATGAACGGAGCTGTTTTCGATAATCTTATTACTTTTACCGACAAATACGGTCATACAGAATATTATGACAATTTCGACCGTCCGTACACTGACTTTACCGTGGATTCGTCAGCGTTCAATCCTTACGTTGCAGGAACATACACAATACGTGTCATTGATGATGTAAATATTACTAATTCCAACGGTGAAACCGCCTTCGGTTCAGAAACCGTCAGCTTTGAAGTGACCGTAAAAGAACCTGAAACAACTACCACAACTACTACAGAAACAACCACTACTACCACAACAACTGCCACAAAACACACATACAGTGTAAAATTTGTTGACGAAGAAACAAATCAGGCTGTTTCCGGTGTAAGATATATTATAGTATCATATTATGCATTTGACCCCGCACACGTTGTACAGACTTCCGGCGAAAATCCAAAATCATATGAATTTATATCCGATACTGCATATGTGGCTCTCTCAACACTTGAAAACGCTTTACCGGACGGCTACTACATCCCCGACGGTGCTGAACGCTGGGAACTTTCCGCAAATAACCCCGATTTGACAGTATATCTCCGCAAGGCTGAAACTACCACTACTACAACCGAAACAACAACTACTACTGAAACAACTACGACAACCGAAACCGCCACTATAACAATGACTACATTCGGAAATACATATTTTGATATAATTATTGATTCTTACCCGACAAAAACAGCTTACACAGTCGGCGAGGAGTTAGACCTTTCGGGCGGTGTTTTCCACTCTGAGGGAATGAATAGTTATGGACAGGACTTCAAAAGCGGAAGTATTAATATGACAGACAGTACCTATGTTGATATTTCAGAGTTCGACAGTTCAAAAGCCGGAAAGTACAGAATATATATCAGATGGGATTATGCTTCACAGATGTCTGCTGAAAAATATTTCTATGTAAGTGTATCTGCTCCGGATTTCACTCTTGGCGATGTAGACGGTGATGGCTATATAAATTCCGTTGATGCAAGTCTTGTGCTTATAGAATATGCCCTCCTCTCAACCGAAAACGGTACAGGGGAATTTACAGCTGAACAAAATACTATTGCCGACCTCAACAAAGACGGTCAGATAAATGCTGTTGATGCAAGTCTGATTTCAATGTATTATGCTTATCTCTCAACCGATATCGACACTGCAAAAGATTCTATAGATATATGGCTTTCCTACACAGTGGCAGAATAATATGATTTTTTAACACCTGTAACACAAATTACAGGTGTTTTTTTCTGAATAATGCATAAGTTATGCATCATAATAAGCCTGTTTAATGGAAAAAATAACAAATTCAAAAAAAATCGCCTTTTTTTCATAGAAACACTTGACAAGCCGTATTTTTTTGGTTATAATATATAAGTGTACTTTTATAAGTGCATAATTTTTTGGAAAAGGAGGAAGAATATGCCTACATTTAACCAGCTCGTTCGTAAGGGCAGAAAAGATTTGGAGGTCAAGTCCACTGCTCCTGCTCTTCAGAAAGGCTACAACGCTAAGAAAAAGGTTCAGATTAACCAGAGCTCACCTCAGAAAAGAGGCGTATGCACCGCTGTAAGAACTGCTACACCTAAAAAGCCTAACTCAGCTATGAGAAAAATCGCAAGAGTTAAGCTCACAAACGGTTACGAAGTTACTTCTTACATCCCCGGTATCGGTCACAACCTTCAGGAACACAGCGTTGTTCTCATCAGAGGCGGACGTGTTAAGGACCTTCCTGGTGTGCGTTACCACATCATCAGAGGTACTCTCGATGCTCAGGGCGTTGCCAACCGTGGTCAGGCTCGTTCAAAATACGGCGCAAAGAGACCTAAGCAGAAGTAATTATTATTCTTCTCAAAGACCTGTACGTCTGTAAACTGCATCAATTAAAATAGGATAACTACTACCGCTGGATAATGCGGAGATTTTATATATAAATCCTCTGCATTGGCTCTGGCACACCTGACCGGTGAAGTTCTTACTCCGCACTCCGGAGAGTAATCGGTCGGTCTGAGTACCTATGAATTCATCAATATATGTGAAGGAGGGAAGCGAAAATGCCAAGAAGAGGTAATATCGCAAAGCGTGACGTATTACAGGACCCTGTATACAATTCAAAGCTTGTTACACGTCTCATTAACAACATAATGCTTGACGGCAAAAAGGGCGTTGCGCAGAAAATTGTTTACGGTGCTTTCGACATCGTAGCTGAAAAGACAGGCAAGGACGCTCTTGAAGTTTTTGAGCAGGCTATGGAAAACATTATGCCCCAGCTCGAAGTAAAGGCTCGTCGTCTCGGTGGTGCAACATATCAGGTTCCTATGGAAGTAAGACCCGAAAGAAGACAGACTTTAGGTCTCAGATGGATTACCAAGTATTCCAGAGAGAGAAACGAAAAAACTATGAAGGAAAGACTTGCCGGTGAAATCCTTGACGCTCTCAACGGCACAGGCGGTGCCTGCAAGAAGCGTGACGATACTCACAAGATGGCAGAAGCAAATAAGGCATTTGCTCACTACCGTTGGTAAGAGTCTGAAGGAGGATTATTATGTCAAGAGATTGCTCGCTTGAAAATACAAGAAATATCGGCATAATGGCTCACATTGACGCAGGTAAGACCA
>CAMWRL010000021.1 GCA_947176685.1 uncultured Ruminococcus sp.
GGTTATTTTATATTTGCTTGTTCCAACTCTTTTTTTCATAAAATTTTCCTTTTATTTTTTTTGAACTTTTTGTTAATTTTTTGCCTTATTCAATGGGTTTCCGTTGAATGAGGCACTTTTTTTGCCCCCTTATAGAAAAGGATTACTGCGGAAGTCTTTTTTCTATAATATTTTTTAAGGAGTGTGCATAATTTGGAAGTTTTTGCAAAAGGGAAGAATATCCCGACTTATTCTTTCGGAAACCTTTTTATTCAGGGCGAAAAACTCGCAGACACTGTTACTGTTTCTGTAGAACGTTACTACAATGATACTGACATAAGCGGATATACATTTGTTATTGTCGGTCTTACGGAAGAAGACTGGGAAGTCAGTCAGCTTCTTGCTTACAAAGAGACAGACGACAAGTATATACGGCTGAAATGGAATGTTTCCAGCGACTTTACAATCAACGCCGGAAAACTCCGTCTTGAATTAAGGGCGGTTGAAGAAACGGACGGCGAAGCAACTACTATAATCAAGTATGATATGCCTCCGGTTTATGTCAAGCCGACCATCAGCGGAAAAAATGAACCTCCGCCGGAGACCGGACAACAGTTTATAAACAGTATAACGGTTATTACTGCTGAATGTCTGGAAATGCTCCAGAACCATACAAACAATGTCAAGGTTGATTTGCAGGACAATATGAACAGTTTCAGGGCGGAGATTCAGGACAGTCTCAATGATTTCAATATGTGGGTACAGAATAAACTCAATTCTTTCAAACTCGATGAGACAAAAAAACGTCTTGACAATATGGAAGCCGATACAGCGGTTTATCTGGCTCGTCCGGAAGTAATTCCCGTGACACGTTCCCAATACAATGCGATTACGCATAAACAAAACGCACTTTATGTCATAACGGGGGAGGAATGATTTTTTTATGAACGGAACAGGAACTCAGGAAAATCCATATGTAATTATGAACGCCGATGACCTTTATTCTATGGGAACAGCCGGCAGTAATCAGACATATTTTTCGCTTGGTGCGGACATTGATTTCAATGATACCCAGTATGCGGAAGATTTCGTTCCGATACTGCTTAACTGTAGGAAATTTACAGGCAACGGACACGTTATCCGGAATATAAATTACGCTGTTACAGACAAAAACGCCTGTATATTTACCTTGTTCAGCGAAGAAGAAGAAAATACTCCGGTTGACGTTGAGGGAATCAAAGTCGAAAATGTGAGACTTGCCGGAAAGGAAGTATTTATTTTCGGCAACAACGGCGGAAAGTTCAGTCTTTCCCTTGAACGCTGCGTATTCGTAGTCAATGATATGGCTCCCATTGTGTCAAGTCAGGCTACGGCAGATTACAGACATTGTATTTTACACGATAATGATATTACAGCTTCCGTGGACTACTGTACATTTTCTTTAAATGTATATTTCCAGAAAATAACTGCCGTATTTTCCGGAGATACTATTTCACATACTCAGCTCAGGCTTGAAATGCATACAAATGTATATTCGGGCAGCAGTGACCAGTATAATTCACTGTTTTCCGGTTCAAGCGTCTCTGATTCATATGGTTTTATCAATGTCAGTGTATACAAAACCGGCAGTTCCGGAAATGTCACCTTGTCGTCATCTGACAGCATATTCAACAGGTCTTATTTTATTATTGAAATTGCAAATCAAGTTTCCACGGTCTACTGGTACGGGACTGTCGGAAGTACCTGTTTTTATAATCAGGAACTTCTCAAAAAGAATAACAGGTATTCATCATTGATGTGTTCTGACGGCAGTTCGCAGTTTATACATGGACTTACCACAAGCCAATGTAAAGATGCAGCTTATCTGCGTTCGATAGGCTTCAACTGTATGGAGGAAGAAACATGAGTTTTGTGATTGATTCAACTGTAAACAACGGTTATCCGCATATACCGGATATGCCGGAACTGCCGTCTGTACAGTTGAAGAAGCCGCATTACAAAGACTATTATGTTGTTGACGAGGACAGGAACAACGGCTATCCGACATTCGGAAATCTTGACAGTGTTCCGGAAACCGCTATGCAGAAAATATATCCGCATGGTCTGATGATGTGCATGGGAAATGATGTAAATGATGGTTATCCGTTCATTCCTGAAATAAGCGGCATTATTGTAAGAGAGGGTTATTCCCTGTACTTCGGCAGCAGACTCATAAGCGAAATGTATTACGGAAAAAAACAGATTTTTTCAGCTTACTGCAATGACAATGAAGTTTTCGGCATAAAGTACGTGCATATCTGATAAAGAAAAAAACGGTACTTGTTTATTAAAAAATAAGTACCGTTTTATTTTTACTTATTGTCAGGGTTGTTGAATGTGGTTGAAGCTTTGAGGGTGCTGCTTATTCTGGATTTTACAACTTTTATATTCTGTAAATTCTTTGTGTAATGGGATTCGGTTTCGTTGAGCATTTTGGCAATTGCAAGGGCTGCACTCTGCTGAATGTTCTTTGAGGCGGTCTGGGCTTTGGTAATCATATCAACCGCTTTTTTACGTGCTTCAATAACTATTGTTTCATGTGCCACAAGCTGTTCCGCTCTGTCTTCGGCACGGCGTACAATGTCTTCGGCACTTGCTTTTGCGTTGCTGAGAATACGCTGACTTTCTCTTTCGATTTCTTTGGCTTCTTTAAGCTCCTGATTCATATTCAGTCGTACATCGTTGACAAGTTCCCTGAGGCGTTCGCCGTCAATAACTTTCTTATGCTGGACAAACGGTACAGATGCAGAATTGTCAAGCAGTTCGTCTATTTCATCAAGGATTTCTTCAATACTCATAATATCTTACCTTTCTTTAATAAGTCTCTGCTGTATATTTTCAAGAATGACTTCCGGTACAAAATGGCTTATATCGCCGCCG
Source organism: uncultured Ruminococcus sp. (assembly GCA_947176685.1). Taxonomy (GTDB): domain Bacteria; phylum Bacillota; class Clostridia; order Oscillospirales; family Ruminococcaceae; genus Ruminococcus. Next base: position 2,899 of record CAMWRL010000021.1, read on the forward strand.
AAATAAGCAATCTGCTTTACAACGCTTGAACTGAGATACATATTTTCAGCGGCAGTTGTAAGAAATACCGTTTCAGCACCTGAATAAAGCTTTTTGTTTGCAAGTGCCATCTGAAATTCATATTCAAAGTCACTTACGGCACGCAGACCCTTTACAATTGCAATAGCCCCTACATTGCGTACATAATCGGCAAGAAGACCGTCCAGAATATCAATGACGACATTATCAAGGTCGTGGGTGACAGCTTCAATCATCAGCATTCTTTCGGTAGCCGTAAAGCTTGGTTCAGACTTTCCGGCGTTGCGTGAAATCAGTACAATAACTTTATCGAAAAGCCTTGAAGCTCTTGTGATTATATCAAGATGTCCGAGAGTTATGGGGTCAAAACTTCCGGGACAGACTGCGATTCTCCTCATTCTCCGGACACCTCCGGAGATGATTTGCAAAGTATGGAAACATTGATTTTTCCATAGCGGTAAGTCTTTCGGAGTGTAAATTCTTCCGGTACAGACGGTTCGTCCGCTTCGGACTCGTATTCGCAGATTATCAGACCACCGGCTTTTACTTTTTCTGCCGCAAAAGGCAGGATATTATTTATATGGTTATGGCGGTAAGGCGGGTCAAGAATGATTATATCAAAAGTATTTCGTGTAAGTTTTATATAGTCGTAACTATCACGGCTGATTACTTCGGACTGTCTTTCAAAGCCGACTGAACGGATATTATCGTTTATACAGCGGACAGCCCTGTGTGAGTTGTCCACGAAAACAGCCCTTGACGCACCACGGCTTATAGCTTCGATGCCCATCTGACCGCTTCCGGCGAAAAGGTCGAGTACATAAGTGCCTTCGATTTCAAACTGTATCGCTGAAAAAACAGCTTCCTTTACTTTGTCTGTAGTAGGTCTTACGTCAAGACCTTCTGGAGCGTTGATACGTCTGCCCCTTGCAATACCTGTAATAACTCTCATTTCGATGCTCCGTATCCGCACATAATCAAGGTGCGGTTTTCCGCATTTACGGCATACGGAACGCCGGATTTATATAAGACTTATTATACCTTATTTTGCGTTATTTGTCTATATTTTTTTAAAAAGATAGGTAAAACTCCACAAAAAAATTTTTTTCTCTTTGTGAAATATGACGTTTATTGCCTGTTGAAGTAATTTATTCCGCCGGACGGTTTAAAATACGTTCTTATATAGCCGTCAGTGGAAAGTATCACAAATTCGTTAGACTGCTCAATATAGTACACGCCGTCACCGTCTTCGGCTTCTGTCTTGAAAAGTGCGTCCGGATTGTTTATAACATCGCTTGCACCTTTTTCGTATTCGTAAGCTGTCGAGTAGTCAAACTCACTGCCGTGTTTTTCAAAGTGCTGATTTAATAATTTTTCGTTCCGGAAATGATATTCAACATAGCTGTTTCCGTCCGTGAAAATCTCTGCTGCTTCTTCTTCTGTAAGGACTTCTGTAATAATTTCTGTTTCGGGTTCTGTTTCCGCTGAGTAAGTTTCAACAACTGCACTTTCATTTGTTGAAAAGTCGTCAGGTTCGTCGTTCAGATTGAAAACTATAATTCCTGTTCCGGCTAAAAAGGCGATTATACCGGAAATAATCCCTGTAATTTTCTTATTCATAGTACAATGTCCTCAAATTCTGCGTTTATAGAGCCGGCGAGGTCTTTCGGAGACAAGCGTATCTGCGTACCGATTCTTCCGCCGCTTATGTAGAATAACGGCAGGTCTGCGGCAGTATTGTGAATTACTGTTGTAAACTGTTTCTTCATACCTATGGGAGTACAGCCGCCACGTACATAACCAGTGATTTTATTTATGTCCTTTACATGAATGAGTTCAACGGATTTTTCCCCGACGCTTCGGGCGGCTTTTTTCAAATCAAGCTCCATTGCGACGGGGAGCAGGAAACAATAATAATTTCCGGACTTGCCGTGAGCAACGAGCGTTTTAAAAGTCTCGTCAACGGGCTGTCCCAGAGCGTTGGCACAGGTTATGCCGTCTATAAATTCGTCACACTGGTAAGTCTGCATTGTATATTCAATCTTATTTTTCTCCAGAAAACGCATAGCATTTGTCTTGATTTCCTTACCCATAAAAAATCACCTCTCTGAATTAAGCTTGCTGTATATACAGCCGCAGTAATTTTGTCTGTATAAGTTGTACTGCCTTGAAAGCTCTATGGAATGCTTATAACCATCATGTTTCTTGAAATCCGAATAAAGGTATTCCACGCCGTACTTACGGGAGATTTCCGCACCGCACTGATTTATGAAAGCGCAGTCCTTGTGGGGACTTATTGTCAGTGTTGTGGTGAAGAAGTCGCTGTCAAGCTGACGGGCTTTCTGTGCTGACATTTCCAGACGGTATGAAATGCATTTCTGACAGCGTTCGCCACGCTCCGGAAGGCTTTCCAGACCCTTTGCCAGAGTATAGAAAACTTCCGGATTATATTTTTCCTCAATGACTTCCATATCAAGATTCATTTCACGGACAAGTTTTTTCAGTTCGTCCAGACGGTATTTGAACTCGCTTTCCGAAGAGATGTTGGGATTGCAGAAATACAGCGTTATGTTGAAGTATTTTTCCAGTAACCACAGCGTGTGGCTGCTGCACGGAGCGCAGCAGGCGTGCAACAATAGTGACGGTTTTCTGCCGGATTTTTCAAGTTCTGCCAACTTGTCGTCAAGGATTTTTCCGTAATTTACTTTCTGCATTATTTTCCCTCAAGATTTTTAAGTGCTTTAAGTTCGTCCTTGTTTACTTTTATTTCAGCGTCTTTCAGAAGTTTTACCTCGCTTCTGTCCAGTACGACCGGAACTTCGGATTTTTCGGTTTTTATGCGGAGTTTTCCTGTAATCAGGTTAGCGTCCTCAACACGACCTTTTACGCCGTCAGGGGTTACGACAAGCGCACCGACTTTCGGCGTGATTTTCAGAAGTGCTTCATATGCATTCTGCTCGTTTTTCAGACAGCACATAAGCCGTCCGCAAGTTCCCGAAATCTTCGTGGGATTGAGTGACAGTCCCTGTTCCTTAGCCATTTTTATTGACACAGGCTGAAAGTCTCCCATATAGCTTTTACAGCAGAATTCACGCCCGCATATTCCCAGACCGCCTAAAATTTTGGATTCGTCACGCACGCCAATCTGCCGGAGTTCTATACGGGTACGGAATACCGCCGCCAAATCCTTTACGAGTTCACGGAAGTCCACACGGTTTTCGGCAGTAAAATAGAAAAGCAGTTTGCTGTTGTCAAAAGTACACTCAACATCTACAAGATGCATTTTCAGTTTGCGGAAAGCTATTTTTTCCTCGCATATACGGAATGCATCTTTTTCTTTCTGCTTGTTGCGTGCAAGGATTTTTTTGTCGTGGTCATTTGCAAGCCTTATAACCGGCTTTAGCGGTACAGTGATTTCGTCGTCGTTGACCTGTCTGTTGGCAAGGGCTACTTCACCGCATTCCGTACCGTTGGCAGTTTCTACAACCGCCATATCACCAACATTTGCCTGTATTCCCTCAGGGGAAAAATAATATACTTTTCCGACTTTCTTGAATCGGATTCCTACTATTTCTTTCATATTAATCTCCAGTCTTTTTTTAAAGTATTTTTTCAATAATTTCCGCACACATAGCCGACAGTGCCAGCGGAATATTCACATTGCACCCGATAGTATGCCACGCACGTTCAATACTGCTGTGAATGTTTTCCGTCTGCTTCGAGGTAAGCATATACGAAAGCTTAACAGCACCCTCACGGAAACAGCCGATATTTTCCGCCTGATTGTCCTGCGTTAAAACTGCCGAATCTCTTATGAGTTTGTCCAGCATTGACAGCACGGTGCGGACGCTTTTACGGTCTTTTCCCAGAGTGAACAGTGCAGAGTCAAGTGCATATTCATCTTTTCTAATTATACTATCGGCAAGCGTTTTTGTCAAATCTACCTGTTTCCGTAAGTCCTCATTGTTTATATATTCGGTGCAGAGTCCTATATTTCCGTGGAAACAGCTTACAGCACTTTTTATGTCGGACGGACTGAAATTGTTTTCAGCAAGGGAATTTTCAGCGTCCTGTTCACTGCACGGGGACACTCCGAAACATACGCATCTTGAAATTATAGTCGGCAGAAAGTCGGTCTTTGTTTCGGACGTGAATATAAAATATGCATAGTCCGGCGGTTCTTCGATGATTTTCAGCAAGGTGTTCTGTGTACGGACGTCCATATTGTGACAGTCACGGAATATATATACTTTACAGCCGCTGTCGTTGTTGGGTTTTATGAACGCATCTGAGCATATTTTCCTTGCGGTATCGACTGAGTAACCGCCGAGTTTGCCGGAAGTCTCCACATAGGTAACATCGGGATGAGTGTTTCTGTCAACGTTTTTGCAGGCACTGCACACTCCGCACGGCATACCATCTATGGGACTGCGGCACATCAGCAGACTTGTGTAAAATTTCGCCATAAGTTTTTTGCCCGTGCCTTTTTCACCGTAAAACAGTACTGTATGGGCGGTACGTCCTGATTTGCGCATATTGCACAGGTTTGAAATAAGTAAATTGTTTCCATAAATTTTTTTCATAAATTTTTACCTGCCGGAATAAATTTCAGGGCATGACAACACGCCCTGAGTTGTATCATAATTCTATTTTACCACAATTACGTCCGGAATGCCATACCTTACAAAAATATTTATTGAATTTCTGTCAATACGTTCGCCGCTTGCCACAATCGGCACGGCAGGCGGACACGGGACTTTTACAGAAGCACATATGCGTCCTGCGGCTTTTTCGACGGGTATTGTCTCACTGTCAGAAAAAACAGCATCATGTATACTCATCACACGTTCCGGAAGTCTCATATCAAATTCCATAGTATACGGACGGGTTTTCCGGCATTCTCCGACAGTTTCCGACAATGCATATGATAGTTTTTCATAGTCGTGTTTAGTGCATACCGGAGACATAAGCAGTATTACAAGCGTTTTGTCCGAATACTCACATTCAGCACCGTTTTTCCGGAGACGTTCCGCAAGTTCGTTTCCGTCCAGACCGCTTTCAGAAGCCTTTATCGTAATATGAAACGGTTCGCCGTCCGCAAAAACGAGCCTGTCCGAAAACTTACGGCGGAAATTTTCAAGATATACGAGGTTGTTTTTTATATCGGATTTGATTTTTTCGGTGATGTACTTGTTGCAAAGGTCAAGCGACATCATTATAAGATATGACGGACTTGTTGACCCGAACATATTCATAGCCTGTTTCAGTAAGGGGACGTACTCCGGTACTGATGTGTGGAGCATTGCTGCTCCCGTAAGTGCGGGTAACATTTTGTGTGCCGAGTCGCAGCACAAATCTGCTCCCAGTGTAATGGGGTGAATGTCTTGTGGCAGGAATTTTAAGTGCGCTCCGTGAGCGTTGTCAACAATAAGTCTTGCGGTATATCTGCGGCATATGGCGGCAAGAGTTTTAATATCAGTGGTTTTTCCGGTGTAGTCCGGAGACGTTACGTACAGTGCGGACGGTTTTCCGGAATTTTTCAGGGCATTTTCAATATCTTGAGGGTTTATGTTTCCCGAAAGTATTCCTCCGGAATATTCCGGCATAATCCACTCAACGTCAAGGTCAAGCAGTGCGGCGGCGTTCATAAATGCACGGTGAACGTTGCGGACAGCAAAGATTTTTCTGTTTTCGGACTTCATTATATAAAGAATAGTCTGTATACACAACGTTGAGCCGCCTGTTGAATAGACTGTTCCGGAGGTGTTGTAAAGAGAGGAGATATTTTTTTCACTTTGCAGGATTATGCCGTCTGCTTCAAATAGGCTGTCCGCACCGGAAATCTCCGTTATATCAAGTGCGTACATTGCAGACAGTTCCGGAATAAGGCTTTTTCCCTTGTGAGCAGGCATATGACAGCGCAATATGCCCGATTGTCCGTATTTTTTCAGAAAATCATAAATCGGTGTATTCATTTTTTCAGCTCCTTACAGATTCTGTATAACTTCCCACAACTCACGGGCTGTATCGGCATTTATTCCTACTGTTTCCGCAAGCTCTTCCGGAGTGACTTTTTTGAGGTTGTCCTTTGTCTTGTATTTAATCAGCAATTTTTCTGATTTCTTTTCGCCGATTCCCTTTACCGTTGTGAGTTCTGAAAGATATGTTTTCTTTTTGTGTTTTGAGTGCATATATCTTACGGAATACCTGTGTACTTCGTCCTGTATGCGTGTCACGAACATAAACGCCGCCTGTAAATTATTAATCTGAATCTCCCGTCCGCCGGAAGCTATCGCACGAGTACGATGCTTATCGTTCTTGACCATTCCGAAAACTGGTATATTCAGTCCGAAATCCTGTATAAGTTCGGTGACTGTATTGACATGACCTTTGCCGCCGTCCAGTAAAATAAGGTCGGGTATACGCCTGAAATATTCGTCACCCTCCTGATTTATTATGTGCAGTAACCGCCGTGTCAGTACTTCATACATACTTTCATAATCGTTTTGGTACTGTATATACTTTACTGTAAAACGCTTATAGGCTTTTTTCAGGGGTCTGCCGTTCTCGAATACAACCATTCCGGCAACTATCGACTCGTCCGATAGGTTGGAAATATCATATGCTTCAATATATTTCGGAGGTTTTTCAAGTCCCAGAACTTTTCCGAGCTGTTCCAGTGCGATTACTTCTTTTCCAGTGCGGTTGTTCTGGAGAGCCGCATATTCTGCGCTGTTGTTTTTGGAAAGCCTTAAAAGTTCCATTTGTCTGCCCTTTTGCGGTACGCTGAAAGTCACTTTTCTGCCGCACTGGTTTTCAAGCATTTTTTTAATAAGTTCATAGTCTTCCGGTACGTGGTCGGCAATTATAAGACGGGGAATATCTTCTCTTTTATAATAGTACTGCATCATAAACGTATTTAAAATATCTTCGTCAGCACTGTTTGCGGATTCTTTTACAAACTTGTCATATAAACGGCTTCCACGGTACATAATCACTGAAATATACACTCTGTCATAAAACTCCGCCGCAGCTATTATATCAGCGTTTTCTATGCTGTTGTTGATTATCTTCTGTTTTTCGGCGGACTTTTTTATTGTTGCTATCCGGTCACGGAGCAGGGCGGCTTTTTCAAATTCAAGGTTTTCTGCCGCCTGATTCATTTCGGCTTCCATACGCTTCACGGATTCCGGACTTCCGTTCTTTATGAAGCTTTCAGCCTGTTTTATAATTTCACAGTATTCATCCTTACTTATATTTCCGGTACATATGCCCATGCATTTTTTTATATGATAGTTCAGGCAGGGACGGCTTTTCCCGAAGTCCTGCGGAAATTTTCTGCTGCATGTCGGCAGACGGAAAACTCTGTTTACTTCGTCAACGGTTTCCTTTGCAACAAAACCACTTGTATACGGGTTAGAGTAACTGCCGGCTTTGAGGGTATTTTTTTCGGCGGTAATGCGTGGATATTCGTCATCGGAAATCCTTATATAATGATAGCCCTTGTCGTCCTTGAGGAGAATGTTATATTTTGGCTGGTGCTGTTTTATGAGACTGCATTCCAGTAATAACGCTTCATATTCGCTGTCGGTCACTATGAAGTCATAGTCGTGGACGTTTGAGACCATAGCGGCAACTTTGGGTGTATGGTCGGGATTTTCCCTGAAATAACTGCTTACACGTTTGTGAAGATTCTTTGCTTTTCCGATATAGATTATGTTGTTGTTTTTGTCTTTCATGATGTATACGCCTGCTGAGGCTGTAAGTTTGGAAGTTTTTTCCCGAAGATACGGAAGTTTTGTATTCATTTGTTTACCTCGTTTCTGATATGATATAATCTGATGATTTTATGATTCCTGCAATCAGCACTTCTGAAAATAGTCATATATTTACCGGAAATAATACTGCATAACCTTGTACATTCTGATTCTTGCACGGGACATTACTGCTGATACTGCCTGCGGACTTATTTCAAGCTGTCGGGCAATCTCTACAGTATCAACGCCCTTGAAATAGTATAACATAATAATTTCTTTTTGTCGTGGGGTAAGTTCATTATTAATAACTTTTAACAAAAGTTTTTTCAGTCTTCTGACAGAATCCTCATCATTGTTGCTTTCAAGAATGTCACGGATATTTTTATCGGCTTTGCCCGTGTACGTATCGGAGTAACTTTTACGTCTTGACACGTTCTTCAACCCTCCTTGCATAGCTTGTCAGATGTTCAACGATTTCTGTCATCTGAGCGTATTCGGCATACAGAAGCCTTATACGCTGTTCAAGATTCAAATCGTCAACAGTCTGTTGATTGCCGGACTTCACAAGCTGGTTGCGCTGATTCGCAAGAAACTTTATGCGTTTTCTGACCAGACTACAGCTTTGCTAATAACTTCTGATAAGTGAGTACAAAAAAATAACCTCCTTTTTATCTGAATGAAATGTAATTAGAACGTATGTTCTTTCACTTATAATCACTATTATAGAACATATATTCGCAGATGTCAAGGCTTTCTGAAAAATTTTTTGTTTTTATAGATTAAAATATTTCCGGAAGTAGTGACATACAGAAATTTTTGTGATATAATATTCCTGTACCATATTTTTTCAAAAGGACGTGCTGAAACATGAATTTCAATTATGATGTTATTATTGCCGGCTGCGGTGCGGCTGGACTTTATGCGGCTATAAATCTGCCGTCATCGCTCAGAGTGCTGATAGTCTGCAAACGTGAACTCAGTCTCTGCAACTCCTCGCTTGCTCAGGGCGGTATTGCCGGAGTTTACAACTCTCCTACGGACAATATACATTTCCACCAGAACGACACCCTTATAGCAGGAGGTTTCAAAAACAATGTTGACGCTGTTCACACTCTTGTAAGCGAAGCGGCTCAGGATTTGGAGCATATTATAAAACTTGGTGTGGAGTTCAATAAGAATCCTGACGGCACTTATCACCGTACACTTGAGGGCGGTCATAGTCATCACCGTATATTCCACCACGCCGACGCTACCGGTAAGGAAATAACTTCCAAACTTCTTGAAAACGTTCAGAAGCTGCCTAACGTCACAATAATGGAAAACACCATTATATGCGGCACTAAAAAGACTTCAACAGGCTATTCGGCTTTCCTCAAGGACGAAGAAAATTATCAGACATATAACTGTCATTTTATGATACTTGCAACCGGAGGTATAGGGCGTGTTTACGAATTTACCACAAACTCCGCCATTGCAACGGGTGACGGTATTACGTTTGCTTACGAAATGGGCGCAAAAATCAAGAATTTAAGTTATGTACAGTTTCACCCGACAGCTTTCAACAACAGGGCAACCCGTGAATGCTTTCTGATTTCCGAAGCCGTAAGAGGTGAGGGCGCATATCTTCTCAACTGCAAAAAAGAGCGTTTTATGCAGAATTACGACGAACGTCTTGAACTTGCGCCACGAGATGTAGTTTCCCATGCAATAATCCTTGAATCAAGAAAACAGAACTCAACAGAGTTTTTCCTTGACATAAGCTACAAGGACAGCGATTTCCTGAAAAAGCGTTTTCCGATGATTTATCAGAATCTTCTTAAACAGGGATTTGACCTTACCAAAGAGCCTGTACCGATTTTCCCGTGTCAGCACTATCTTATGGGCGGTATTGACGTTGACAATAACGCCGAAACAAGCCTGCATAATCTCTTTGCCTGCGGAGAGTGTTCGCATACGGGAGTACACGGCAGTAACCGTCTTGCAAGCAATTCGCTCCTTGAAGCCCTTGTATTCTCACGCCACGCCGCAAACTGCATTGCATCAAGGCTTGACAGTGTGCCGGAAGATTTTGAAACGGCAGAATTTGACGCACATCTTGACGGCGAACATATGCCCAAGGGTTTCCGTACAGAGACACGCCGCATTATGCAGAAAAGCCATTTTGTAATTCCGGACAAGAAAGAATCTGCTGAGGGCTTTAAACGCATAAAGGAAATAAGAGAAAATCTTCTCAATGCTGGATACGTGGTTGATACGGACTATGTACTTGCCAAATCAATAGTTACAGTTGCATATATAATTCTCGGAGAAGTTATGCAGTAAATATCCTTTTAAGGTTATATGAACGAATGTACAGACAGAGGTGATGTTTTTGAATAAATTTTTGTCTTTTATATGCGCTCTTGCACTTTCCGGAAATCTGCTGACCGTTTCCGGAGATGTAAATGGTGACAGCGTTGTTGACAGTACGGACTTACAGCTTACAAATGACTATATTCTTGGTAAGGAAAAGTTTTCTGAAAGTCAGTATCGCAACGCTGATATTAACAGTGATGGTCTGGTGGATTCGTTTGACCTTGTGATGATGCGTAAAAATCTAGCTGCGGCAGAAAAACAGATTCCGGCAGGCAGATACATCGCAGAATCCGACGAACTAATACGGCATTTTAATTTCTTTGAGAACGGCGGAAACTATGTTTATACTTCAACCGGAGTGAGTATGGATTTTGAGTATGAGACCGCCGGAAATAATATGATTTTCTATATAGGCACAAGGACTAATGTTATCCATGCCGTAATAGAATGGAATGATGATACACATTTCAGTCTTGTGTGGGAGGACGGCACTATGGAAAACTTTTCACCATGCGTAACCGAAGTTATAGACGGAGTTACATATGTTGACGGCATTCTCATTGCAAACAAGAGTTATGAACTTCCGGCAGACTATAATCCGGCGGGTCTTACTGCTGATACGCAGACAGCTTTCAGTGAAATGTCCGCCGCTGCCCTGAAAGACGGCATAAAGCTATGGGTATATTCGGGATTCCGTTCATATAACTATCAGAAACAGATTTATGATAATTATGTGGCGTTTTACGGACAGGCAGCCGCTGATACATTTTCCGCCCGTGCCGGACACTCCGAACATCAGACCGGACTTGCAATTGATGTGAACTGCGCCGATGATTCTTTTGACGGTACGCCCGAAGCCGTATGGCTTGCTGAAAACTGCTGGAAATATGGTTTTATAATCCGCTATCCCAAAGGCAAACAGCATATTACGGGTTACAAATATGAACCGTGGCATATACGTTACATAGGCAGGGAAAAGGCTGAGGACGTTTACAAGTCCAGACTTACTCTGGAGGAGTATCTGGGAATTGATTCAGTATACAAGTAAATTATGAAAGGAAAGATAAAATGAAATTATTACAGTGTTACGTTGACAAAATCATAACAACTGCCCTTATGGAAGATATAAACTATATCGATACTGCGGCAGATAATCTCATTCCGGAAGAACATAAAAGTTCCGCATATTATGTCGCAAAGGATACAGGCGTTGTGTGCGGAATCGAAGTCGCAAAGCGTGTGTTTGAACTTGCAGGCGGCGGCGTGGATTTCGAGATACTCATAAAGGACAGCACAAAGGTTAACAAGGGCGATATTATAGCCACTCTCAGTGGAAGTACTTTAACGCTTCTCAAAGGCGAAAGAACTGCCCTCAATCTTTTACAGCACATGTCCGGAATCGCTACGGCTACAAATAAGTGCGTTGAACTTGTTTCCGGCACAAAGGCTTCTGTAACCGATACAAGAAAGACGCTCCCCGGACTGAGAGCGTTGCAGAAGTACTCCGTTACAGTAGGCGGCGGTAAAAACCACAGATTCAATCTGTCTGATGCGGCAATGCTCAAAGACAACCATATTGACGCTTACGGCGGAATAACTCCGGCGGTTGCGGCACTGCGTGAAAAAATCGGTCACACGGTAAAGATTGAAGTCGAAGTACGTACCCTTGACGAACTCAAAGAGGCACTTGACAATAAGGTTGAAATAATAATGCTTGACAATATGTCCAACGATGATATGAAAAAAGCCGTTGAAATTACAGACGGTCGGGCTTTGCTGGAAGCTTCCGGCAATGTTACCGCTGATAATATCCGTTCAGTTGCTGAAACGGGCGTTGATATAATATCTTTGGGCGCACTTACGCATTCCGTAAAGTGTTTTGACATTTCAATGAAGATTAATAAATAAAATTTCTTCAAATCAACATTTCAGACTTTTTCTGTTGTTCAGAATGTTGGATTTTTCTGTTATAATATAAACATAAAATGAAAAATTAGATTTTATAATGAAAAATCATGATACAATATATGAATAAAAAATCTCTGAGGAATATTATCATAAATCCACTTCAAAATTGGTTGCACTGA